>JBKOZY010000001.1:0-2189 GCA_046726135.1 Pseudomonadota bacterium
GCGCCGGACTGCTCGTCATGGGCGCCTATGGCCATGCCCGCCTGCGTGAATTCATCCTGGGCGGCGCGACCCGGTCGGTAATCGGCAAAATGAACTGCCCAGTGCTGATGTCGCATTGAGATTGAACGGAGCGGGCGTCTCGCCCGCCCTTCAAATGCGCGCGAGGACGCGCGCGCTCCGATACCGCGGCCGGTGGGCCGGCTAGTGCAGGGTGCCGACGTCCTCGCGTCGGTCTAACTCGCGGTGGCGAGCCATGGCTCGTTCGAGCTCGACGATGTCTTCGCGCGTGAGCCTCGCGCGCGCCAAGGGCAGGACGACGGTATTCTCCCAATGGATATGCCGGCGGTAGCTCTCGAAAAAGCTCCTCAGCATGTAGCCGACCATATCGGGGTTCTTCACTCTTTCGCCGGCACCCAGGATTTCGAGGCTTTCAAACAGCTCTGCGGCGAAGCTCTCATCGGTTGCATGTTCGAGAGCGAGCCTCGCCAGGATTTCATGAATGTTATCGCCGGTCTTGGCCCGTTTTTCGATGAGTGGGAAGAGGCCGTCCTCCTCATCGCGATGGTGAAGCGGGATTTCGTGGCGGAGCGCGTTCACCACATAGGCGCAAAGCTTTGGATCGACATCGTTGGGCAGCCCGTCGGCGATTCGTTCGAGGCAATCGCATAGCCGCGCCTGGACGTGATGCTCGTGCTCGATGACGTCGAGCGCGTCACGTCTAAGCCAAGCGGCATGGGGATTGTGCTCTTCCGATCCGATCATCGCGCTCGATCCTAGAGAGGGAGAGACGCTAGAGCCGGCGGGTTGTCACCGCTTTGATCCAGGTCAATGCCGCCTCGAGCCTCACATCTACAAGGAAAGCCGGCGCAGGGGCCTGAGAGCCACTGCTCATCGAAGTATCGAGAGGGGTGAGATGACTCAATCAGCCCAGCTTACGCGAACTGGCCTCATGGGGCTTGTTGCCGTGATCATGGTTTTCCTCGCGGCGAAGGCCCGCGATCCCGGTTTCGCGATCCATGCCTGGATCGGCTTTGCCGCGGCGGCGATCTATATCGTCTATCTGGCGCGCAGGTTTCCGAACGGTGCCGCCGTCCAGGATACTTCGGGCTATCTCGACGGCGTCGTGAAAGCTGGTGTGATCGTAACGGTATTCTGGGGCATCGCCGGCTTCTTGGTCGGCGTCGTCATCGCCTTCGAGCTTGCCTATCCCGCCCTCAATTTCGATCTGCCATGGACGAATTTCGGGAGGCTCAGGCCGCTCCACACCTCGGCGGTTATCTTCGCCTTTGGCGGCAATGCACTCATCGCCACGAGCTTCTACGTGGTGCAGCGCACCTGCAAGGCAAGACTCGCGCTCGGCAATCTCGCCTGGTTCGTGTTCTGGGGCTACCAGCTTTTCATCGTGCTCGCCGCAACGGGCTACCTCCTCGGCGTTACCCAGTCGCGCGAATATGCCGAGCCTGAATGGTATGTGGACCTCTGGATCACGGTAGTGTGGGTCGCCTATCTCGCGGTGTTCCTCGGCACGCTCTTGAAGCGCAAGGAGCCGCATATCTATGTGGCGAACTGGTTCTATCTCTCCTTCATCGTAACCATCGCGATGCTCCATATCGTCAACAACCTGGCGGTGCCGGTGTCGTTCTTCGGCTCGAAGAGCTACTCGCTGTTCTCGGGCGTCCAGGACGCGTTGACCCAGTGGTGGTATGGCCACAATGCCGTCGGCTTCTTCCTCACCGCCGGCTTCCTCGGCATGATGTATTACTTCGTCCCGAAGCGCGCCGGCCGGCCGATCTATTCCTACCGCCTGTCGATCGTCCATTTCTGGTCGCTGATCTTCCTCTATATCTGGGCTGGTCCCCATCACCTCCATTACACAGCGCTTCCCGACTGGGCGCAGACCCTCGGCATGATCTTTTCGGTGATGCTGTGGATGCCGTCATGGGGCGGCATGATCAACGGACTCATGACCATGTCGGGCGCCTGGGACAAGCTCAGAACCGATCCGGTGCTGCGTTTCCTTGTGATCTCGGTCGCCTTCTACGGCATGTCGACCTTCGAAGGCCCGATGATGTCGATCAAGGCGGTGAATTCGCTCTCGCACTATACCGACCGGACCATCGGGCACGTTCATTCGGGCGCGCTTGGCTGGGTCGGCATGATCTCGATTGGCTGCGTCTATCATCTGGTGC
>JBKOZY010000002.1:0-3017 GCA_046726135.1 Pseudomonadota bacterium
AACCACTCCCGGCCGCGCCGCTGAGAATAAGAAGAAACACACCGGCGGCGGATGCAGCCACCAAGCCCGATGTTCCGAAACTACGTCGTGACCCCCGACCGCCAATCAAAATAGATCCTCAGCCGCGCGGAATTTTGAGGCAGCCGGGGGCTGGCAGAAGTTCTCCTGCCAAGAAGGTGAAATTCACCCTGAGCGAGGAGAAGTCCTACGACAATCGCGAAAACCGCCGGCTGAACCGCGCGAGTGGCAGACGCGTCGCAGCTGCGATGAAGCGGCGCAAGGAGGCGACGGCTGAACTTTGGCGTCTGCATAGGGAAGCAAAGAAACTTCCACTTCAGTCTTTCGTTGAAACCGACAGATTCCTGAATCTAATGACGATTGCTCAGGACAAAGGCCCGGCCGAAGCCCATCGTCTTGCCATTCAGCTCTATCGCAAGTTCCAGTCCAAGTCTGATTCTGATGATTGGACGAAGGACGCTGAGCTTACTCTCCACGCGCAACTGAAGGGGCTCTCGCAGACAGATGCTGTTAATGCGCTCGAGCCAGTGATCGCGCATTTCGATCGCTACAAGGTTCTTGAAGACAACACTGACGACGAAGTCTTTTTGGGATTGATCCAATTGGGCGCGACCCTGCATCGAGTCCGCCGCGACGTCACGGTTGGTGCGCCGAACCCACCGGATAGCCGGACCAGCTTTTGACGGTCCTGAGCGCCAGCGATGAGATGATGCGGGACACACCGGGCAGCCGGGCGATCCTGGTGCGGTGGATCCGCTCATAGTCCTGTGCGTCGCGCGCAGCGATGCGCAGCAGATAGTCCGCCTCGCCGCTCATCAGATGGCATTCGAGGATCTCCGGCACCCGGAGCACCGCCTGCTCGAAGCGCGACAGCGCATCCTCCGTCTGATTGAGCAGCGACAGCTCCACGAAGAACTCGATCGAATAGCCGAGCGCCACGCGGTCGAGGGTCGCGCCGTAGGAGGCGATGACCCTCCGCTCCTCGAGGAGCTTGATGCGGCGATGGCAGGCGGAGGGCGACAGGCCCGCCGCCGCCGCCAGCTCGGCGATCGGCTGCCTGGCATCCCGCTGCAGGCCTGCCAGGATGCGCCGGTCGATATCGTCGAGATTTTCGGATTTCATTGCGTGAAATCGTGTTCTGTTCGAACCATATTCTGACAACCAGCCACAAGCGGGCGATCTATGCAACCATCTTTCGCGTTGATTGACGTATGGTGCAGGCCGCCTTCCAAGGAGATGACTGTCATGCTGATCGGCGTGCCAAAGGAGATCAAGAACCACGAATATCGCGTCGGGATGACGCCGCAGAGCGCCCGCGAAGCGGTGCGCCACGGCCATCGCGTGCTGATCGAGGCCAAGGCCGGCCTCGGCATCGGCGCGGCCGACGCGGAATATGTCGCGGCCGGTGCCGAGATCGTCGACACCCCACAGGAGATTTTCAAACGGGCAGACATGATCGTGAAGGTCAAGGAGCCCCAGGCCAATGAGCGCAAGATGCTGCGCCCCGGCCAGATCCTCTATACCTATCTCCATCTCGCCCCCGATCCCGAGCAGACCAAGGATCTCGTCGCTTCGGGTGCGGTCTGCATCGCCTATGAGACGGTCACCGGCCCGCGCGGCGGGCTGCCGCTGCTGGCGCCGATGTCGCAGGTGGCCGGCCGCATGTCGATCCAGGCCGGCGCCCACTGCCTGGAAAAGTCGCAAGGGGGCCGCGGCGTGCTGCTCGGCGGCGTGCCGGGCGTTGCCCCGGCAAGCGTGGTCATCATTGGTGGCGGCGTCGTCGGCACCAATGCCGCCTCGATGGCATTGGGCATGGGCGCCGATGTCGTCATCATCGAGAAAAGTGTCGAGCGGATGGAGGAGCTGGTCGGCCGCTTCGGCACGTCGCTCAAGACCATCTACTCGACTGCCGGCGCAATCGAGGAATATTGCACCGAGGCCGATCTGGTGATCGGCGGCATCCTCATCCCCGGCCATGCGGCGCCCAAGCTCATCACCCGCGACATCGTCGGCGCCATGCGGGCGGGCTCGGTGATCGTCGACGTCGCCATCGACCAGGGCGGTTGCGCCGAAACGTCCCGCCCAACCACCCATGCCGACCCGACCTATTCGGTCGACGGCGTGATCCATTATTGCGTCGCCAACATGCCGGGCGGCGTGGCGCGCACCTCGACCTATGCCCTCAACAACGTCACCCTGCCATTCGGTCTGGCGATCGCCGACAAGGGCTACAAGCAGGCGCTGCTGGAGAACCCGCATCTGCTCAACGGCCTCAACATCATCGACGGCAAGGTGACCTACAAGGCGGTGGCGGAGGATCTGGGATACCGGTTCTACGAGCCAACCACCCTGCTCGCCGCCTAGATCACCATGCTCTAATGGTAGCCCGCGTCATGGCCAACCTTGCCGCGGAACACCCAATAGGCCCAGATGGTGTAGCCCAGGATCATCGGCAGCAGGAAGGCGGCGCCGGCCAGCAGAAACGCCAGGCTGACATCGGGCGCCGCCGCATCATGGATGGTGATCGCCCGCGGGACGATCCACGGCCAAAAGCTGATGCCGAGCCCCGCATAGCTCAAGACGAAGAGCGCCAGCGCGGCGAAGAACGGCTGGCGATGGGCGCCGACCACGAGGCCGCGGAACAGGGCGATGGCGGCAGCGAGCACCAGGAGCGGCACCGGCGCGAGCCAGGCAATATTGGGCC
Source organism: Pseudomonadota bacterium (assembly GCA_046726135.1). Classification (GTDB taxonomy): domain Bacteria; phylum Pseudomonadota; class Alphaproteobacteria; order Rhizobiales; family Aestuariivirgaceae; genus DATAFF01. Next base: position 2,723 of record JBKOZY010000002.1, read on the forward strand.
AGCTGAACCACCGCTCCATATAGGAGCGGTCGAGGAACGGCGTCCACAAGCTCACGACACCGATCAGGATGAGCGTGCCGAGGCCGAACGGCCAGGCCAGTCGATAGGCGCGGTCCTGCAGCGGACCCTCGGTCTTCATGATCAGCCAGGTCGCGCCGAGCAGGCCGTAGCCGATGACGAGCGCGATGCCGGTCATGATGCTGAACGGGGAGAGCCAGTCATACCAGCCGCCGGCATAGGCGCGATTGGCCACCCTGATGCCCTGCACGAGCGCGCCGAGCGCCACGCCCTGGGC
>JBKOZY010000003.1:0-2435 GCA_046726135.1 Pseudomonadota bacterium
TACAAGAATTGAGCGGATACACGCATAAATTGCGGGATCTGGTGAGAATGATGCTTGTTCACAGATATATGATAAAAGTTGACTTTTATCAGACGTCATAATTAACCATATTGTGCGTGCGATTGGGGTTGATACCGGGAGTGCCAGACATGCTGGACCATCTCCGCGTTCTTTCTTTCGCATCCAGTCTGAATGCAGTCCTTCTGTTGCCGCTGCTTGCCGCCTGCGGTGAGTCGGCCGGTGCCCCTGCGGTCGTGCATGCACCCAAGCCGGTTCTGGTTGCGCCAATCAAATTCGCTGATGGGCAGGACGTCCGGACATTTACCGCGCAGATCAAGCCGCGTATCGAAGGCAGTCATGGCTTCCGCGTCGCGGGCCGGGTGGTGCGCCGCTTTGTCGATGTCGGCTCGACCGTCAAGGCCGGCGATCCGCTAGCCGTGCTCGATGATGCCGATTTTCGCCTCCAGCTCGACCAGGCCGAGGCGGAGGAGCGGGCAGCACGCAATGTCCTTTCCCATGAGGAGGCCGAGCAGGCGCGCTTTGCCACCTTGCGCGACAAGGGCTTCACCGCCGCTGCCGCCTATGACCGCCAAAAGGCCATCGCCGATGAGGCGAGAAGTCGCCTGATGCGCGCCGAGAGAGCGGTCGGTCTTGCCCGCAATGCGCTTCGCTATGCCACCCTCATTGCTCAGGATGACGGCGTCGTCACCGCTGTCCGGGCCGAGCCTGGCCAGGTCGTCGATGTCGGTGCGCCGGCCTTCGTCATCGCCAAGGCTGGCGACGTCGAGGCCGAGATCGCCGTACCCGAGGCGCTGGTCGAGCGCGCCCGCACCGGTGTCGCCACCGTCTCGCTCTGGTCCGGCGGCGGTAAGACCTATGCCGCCCACCTGCGCGAGCTGGCGCCGTTGGCCGACCCCATGACCCGCACCTTCGCGGCGCGCTACACCATGGAGTCGCCGGACGACTCGGTCCGCCTTGGCCTGTCCGCCACCCTCTCCCTGTCCGCCGCGCGCGAGCGCCTCGCCCCGGTACCGTTGTCGGCAGTGCTCGATCAGGGGACCGGTCCCGCCGTCTGGAAAGTCGACCGTGCCGGCGGCACCCTGGCGCTCCAGCCGGTCGCCATCGCCAAGTTCGAGGGGCAGACCGCGCTCCTCGCGAGCGGCGTTGCGGACGGCGACTTCGTCGTGACGCTCGGTGTCCACAAGCTCGACCCCGGCCTCAAGGTCAGGCCGATCGAACAGCTGCCCCGCTGAGGAGACTGGTCATGCGCAAGCTCAATCTGTCGGCGCTCGCCGTCCGTCATTCGGCTCTGACGCTGTTTCTCCTGCTGGCGATCGCCATTGGCGGCGGCCTTGCCTTTTTCCAGCTCGGCCGCGCCGAGGATCCTTCCTTCACCATCAAGGTCGCCGTCGTCACCGCGATGTGGCCCGGCGCGACCGCCTCCGAGGTTCAGGAGCAGGTGGCCGACAGAATCGAGAAGAAGATCCAGGAGCTTCCCTATTTCTACAAGGTGCAGACCTATTCGAAAGCCGGGTTCGTCGCGATGCAGGTCGAGTTTCGCGACACAACGCCGCCGGCCCAGGTTCCCTATCTCTTCTATCTTCTGCGCAAAAAGCTCGCCGATCTCCGCCCTGAGCTGCCCGTCGGGCTCATCGGACCCAATGTCGACGACGAATATGGCGATGTCGACTCGGTCATGTACGCCCTGACCGGCGACGGCGCCGATTTTGCGCAACTGAAAAAGGCCGCCGAAGCCCTGCGCCAGCGGCTGCTCTCGGTCCCCGACGTCGTCAAGGTCAACATCTACGGCGTTCAGGACGAGAAGATCTATGTCGAGTTCAGCCATGCCCGGCTCGCCGCGCTCGGTATCCCGCCCCAGGCCATCTTCGACTCCTTGGCCCGGCAGAACGCGATGGTTCCGGCCGGCCTGATCGACAGCACGGCGCAGCGCGTGCCGCTGCGCATCAGCGGTGCGCTGGGCGGCGAGAAGGCGGTGGCCGAGACGCCGGTCGAGGCAGCGGGCAAAGTGTTCCGCCTCGGCGACATCGCCACCATCACCCGCGGTTTCGAGGACCCTTCCGACTTCCTCGTTCGCCAGAAGGGCGTTCCGGCGCTGATCGTCGGCGTGGTCATGCAGAAAGGCGGCAACATTCTTGATCTCGGCGATCATCTGAAGACCGCGGTCGACGGCTTTGCCAACGAAATCCCGGCCGGCATCGACATCGAGCAGATCGCCGACCAGCCGCATGTGGTTGAACATGCCGTCGGCGAGTTTGTCAAATCCTTCATGGAAGCGCTGGGCATCGTCCTGCTGGTGAGCTTTCTGTCGCTTGGCTGGCGCAGCGGCATCGTCGTCGCGCTGTCAGTCCCCCTGGTGCTCGCCATCGTCTTCATCGCCATGAGTGCCATGAGCCTCGACCTGCACCGCATCACGC
>JBKOZY010000004.1:0-5076 GCA_046726135.1 Pseudomonadota bacterium
ATCCTCCTCGGCGCGTTGATCGGCGCATTCGTGAAGCCGTTCCAGGACTCGCTCTACGCCCCCAAGCTCAAATTCGAATTCGCCAATGGCGACCGGCGATTCATCCTGGAGACCATGGACACCAGCGGGCACAAATTCGCCCATCTCCGGGTCGGCATCCGAAATGGCGGCTGGGGCACCGCCAAAAACGTCCGCATCCTGGTGACCCGCCTCGTCCTGCAAACCCGCACGGACGCCAACGAGCCTTTCGACTCGGAGGTCCTCGACCTGCCGTTCGCCAATACGCATGAAGCGACGATGGATATTCCACGCGATACTTATCGCATTATCGATATTTGCCGCGTTCAACACCGGACGACTGTCGAGTTGCAGTTTCTTTTCTTGAAGACGCCCAACTATTTCCCCCGCGATCTCGCCGTTGGTAATTACCAGATGACCATTCAAGCGACCGCCGACAATTGTCGGCCGACCTCGGTCAATGTGGAATTTGCCTGGCGGGGAACGACCTTTGCATTTCGGTAACCATGAAGGAGGCATTAGGCAATAGGCAATAGGCAGTGTACGGAGCACTTCCCGACTGCCGACCGCCTACTGCCGACTGCCTGTTCGTTTACGGGTCATTATTGGCTTGTTGTTATGACTCCGCCTCAGGCAAGGTCGTAATGCGTACGTTCGGACGGCAGTGGTTCAAGGATGGCTCGCTCATGTCCGAGTTCTCGGACAGTTTCGGGAGCGCGGTCAGCCGCCGCAAGACGTCCCTGGCGCTCCATGCCGCCAAGGTCGAGGCCGAGCTTGCCTCCAAGGCGAAGTCGGAATTCATCGCCAATATGAGCCATGAGCTCCGCACCCCGCTCAATGCGATCATCGGTTTTTCCGAGATGCTGGGCACCCTGAAGCTCAACGATCCGGAGAAGGTTGCGCTCTATTCCGGCTATATCAGGCAAGCCGCCGATCATTTGCTCGCCCTCATCAACAGCATCCTCGATGTTTCCAAGATCCAGGCCGGCAAGCTCGCCGTCGAGCGCGAGCCCATGCCGCTGCTGCCGGCGGTCGAGAGCTGCCTGCTGATCATCGGCGCGCCGGCCCGCGAGCGCGGCATCACCGTGACGAGCAGGCTCCCGCCCGATCTGCCTGAGCTCGATGCCGATCCGCTGCGCCTCAAGCAGATTCTGATCAATGTGCTGTCCAACGCCGTCAAGTTCACCGGGCCCGGCGGCACGGTCGAGCTCGCGGCAGCGGCGCTTGGCGACGGCTTCGTCCGCATCGCGATCCGCGACGATGGGCCGGGGATGACGGAAGACGAGATCGACACGGCGATGCGGCCGTTCGGCCAGGTGAGCGGCGGCTGGAGCAGGCGCCATGAAGGCACCGGCCTCGGCCTGCCGATCTCGCTCGCGCTCGCCAGGCTCCATGGCGGCGACATGCAACTGCGCTCGACCAAGGGCATCGGCACGCGGGTGACGATCGATCTGCCGATCTGGCCCTGTCCGTCGCCGCCAAGTGGCGGGCCTGGGATGGAGCGAGGCCGATGAAGCAACCCGCCATGGAGAAGCTGATGGCTGCGAGGAGCGAGGTCGCGGGGAAGCAATCCGCACGTCTCGGCCGCATCGTCGCGGTGACCGGCAGCCATGCCATCATCCTGCTCGACAATGGCGAGGGGTTGCCCGGCGCGGTGCCGGTCAAGAGCCCCGAGATCGGCACGCTGCTCAAGGTCGACACCACGCCGTCCATCGCCCTGGCGCTGGTCTCGGCGCTAAGCTCGCCAATGCCGTCGATCAGCGATAGCGATCAGGAGCTCAGGATCGTCGAGGTAGAGTTCATCGGCGAGCTGCCGAAGGGCGAATCCGGCGCGCCGACGATGTTCCGCCGCGGCATCTCCTGCTACCCCTCGCTCGGCGATGTCGTGTCGCGGGCGACCAAGGAGGAGCTTGCCATGGCCTATGCCTGCGATGCCGAAAGCTCGATCCGCATCGGCGCGATCCAGCAGGACGGCGCGATCCCCGCCATGGTCAAGATCGACGAGCTCCTCGGCAAGCATTTCGCCGTTCTGGGCACCACCGGCACCGGGAAATCATGCGCGGTGGCGTTGATCCTCAGGCGCATTATCGAGAAGAACCCGCAAGCCCATATCCTGGTGCTCGACCTCCACCGCGAATATGCCGCCGCGTTCCGCGAATTTGCCGAGCTGGTCCAGCCCGACAACATGAACCTGCCCTTCTGGCTGCTCAACTTCGACGAGATCGTCGAGATCCTGATCGGCATTCACCCGAGCCGCGACACCGATATCGAGATCCTGCGCGAGCTCATTCCGATCGCCAAGCAGCGCTATATGTCAAATGCCCGGCGCGAACTCAAGGATCGCTCGATCCGCCAGCGCGATCATCGCGATCATCACGAGGGCAACCCGTTCGGCGTCGACACGCCGGTCCCCTATCGCGCCTGCGATCTCATCGGGCTGCTCGACGAGCAGCTCGGCCGCCTCGACCTGAAGAACGACCTCGCGCCTTATAAGCGGCTGAAGGCGCGCCTCGACACGGTGTCGCGCGACCCGCGCTACCAGTTCATGTTCGGCAGCCTCACCGTCCAGGACACCATGGCCGAGGTGCTTGGCCGGCTCTTCCGCATTCCCGTCGAGGGGAAGCCGATCACCATCCTCGAGCTTGGCCGGCTGCCGTCGGAGGTCGTCAATGTGGTGGTGTCGGTGCTCGCCCGCCTCGCCTTCGATTTTGGCCTGTGGAGCGGCGGGCGGGTGCCGATCACCTTTGTCTGCGAGGAGGCGCATCGCTATGTTCCGGTCGATCGCGCCGCCGGCTTCGAGCCGGCCAAGCGGGCGATCTCGCGCATTGCCAAGGAGGGGCGTAAATATGGCGTGTCGCTGTGCATCGTGTCGCAGCGCCCGTCCGAGCTCGACCCGACGATCCTGTCGCAATGCAACACCATCTTCTCGCTGCGGCTCACCAATGAGCGCGACCAGGAGATCCTGAAGGCCGGCATCTCCGACACCGCGGCGAGCCTCCTCGAATTCGTGCCGACCATGGGCACCGGCGAGGCGATCTCCTTCGGCGAGGGCGTGGCGCTGCCCACCCGCATCAAGTTCGACATGCTGCCGCCGACCGCCCTGCCGCGCAGCGCCACCGCCTCCTTCACCGGCAATTGGTCGCGCGAGGTCAAGGACGAGAGCTTCCTGGTCGATGTGGTGGCGCGCTGGCGCAACCAGGCACTCGGGGCAATCGATCAGCAGCCAGTGCCGCCTCGGACCGACCAGACACCGTCGATCCGCAACCAGCCGGCAGCCCAGCCCCAGAGCCTCGCCGCCCTGCTCCGCCAGCTCAAGCCGGGTTGAGGCAGTAGGCATTAGGCAATAGGCAGTACTGGTGCTCTTGCCCACTGCCTGAAGCCGACTGCCGACCGCGCCTTACACGAATGTTGGACGCGCGCTGAAAAAGCATCCTTCGTTGTGCGAATTCTCACAGGCGAATTGCGCGCTTCGATTTAATTTTCAGTATTGCACAGTGCTTCGCTACCAGTCGAGAATTCGAAACGACTCCAAGAGGCAAGGTCGCATGCCGGAATCGCGGTAGGAGGTGGCCCATGACACGTGTCTCGAAAGTTGGCTCTGCACGCTTCATCCCTTTTACCTTCGTCGTGACATTTTCGGCGCAAGCGCTGGCATCGCCATCCCCGCTGCCGCAACAGCACCTCGATAAGGCCAATACCGGCACGCGAGCGGAGAGCCCGTATCAGCGCCATGCCGATGCGAGAAGGGTGACCATCTTCACGCCGGCATTCGCGACCTCCGTCGGCCAGCGCAAATCCATCAACGCATTGACCGGCCGCGAGCTGATGTCGCTGCGTCGCGGCGTGGCGCAGATGAAGGCGTGGAACAGCGCACCGCGCGGCAGCGCGGACTTCCGCCGCAGCTGGGTCTATTGGGCGAACATGCACAACCACTTCGGGTCAAGTTGTTCAGGCCCGGTCGCCGGCACGGACATGGGCGGCGTGCAGCAATTCACCGCCCTGCCCGGCAGCGAGACCGACACCTGGTGCCAATGTCAGCATTCGAACGACCGATTCCTGACGTGGCACCGCATGTTTCTCTGGTACTTCGAGCGTGTCCTGCAGGCTGCAGCCGGCGACCCCGCCTTGCGCCTTCCTTTCTGGGACTATGCGAGCAACCCCAACCTGCCGGCTGCCTACCGCGATCCGACCTACGTCAATGAAGCGGGGCAGACGGTTCCCAACCCCCTGCGCGTCGAAGCGCGCACGCCGGCGCTCAACGCCGGGACAACCGGCTTGTCGGCCGGCGTGCGAACGGCCGCGGGAGCCATGCCGGCACCGGGCTTCATGCAGTTCAGCGTCGCAATCGAGCAGACCCCCCACGGTGCCGTTCACTGCACTTTGGCCAGGGGAGGCTGTCCGAGCGGCGGTCTGATGGGCGCCGTGCCCGCCTCGGCGCTCGACCCGATTTTCTATGCGCATCACACCAACATCGACCGTCTGTACGAATGCTGGCTGAGGGTCAATGAACCAGCACGACTGCCCACCAACCAGGCGCATCTCAACACGCAGTTCGTCTTCGTCGATGCTGACGGCAGCACGCCACGACGGCGCGTTGGCGATATGCTTCGCAGCTCCGAACTCGGCTATACCTATTCGCGAGGCGGCGACTGTCAGACCATTACCACCGAGGCGGTTGTCGCGAGCAGCGCAGTGCAGCCCGCCGCAACGGAGGCAGCAGCCATGTCGGACATGAGTTTCCAGCTCGCCGGGCCGACCCGTCTTGAGCGGGGGGTGACGACTGTGCCGATCACCGTTCCGAGCGCGATGATGTCGACCGAGGCTGTGCCATCCGCCGAACGCCGGTACTATGTCGTCATCGACGGCCTCAAATTCGACGATCCGCCGGGAGTGCTCTACAACGTCTATCTCAAGGGTGACGGCGGCCGCCGCGAGCAGATCGGCGTCATCAATTTCTTCAACTTCTCGCCGACCGGCAAGACTGACCATGCAGAGCATGCTGGCAGCGCCGGACATTACGAGTTCGATGCCACAGACGCCCTAAAGCGCCTCGCGATC
>JBKOZY010000005.1:0-2616 GCA_046726135.1 Pseudomonadota bacterium
TGTGCCGACAACGCATGACCCGCCGTTCGTAACGCAACGTTTACCGCCCGGATTCAATCGGTTGGTACCGAATAACCTGCGACTCATGGCGGGCCCGGATTCCGCCATGCAGCAATCAGCCCCAGCGTTTCCCGCCAAATGTGGCCAAAGATCGGCAGTGTCGTCCCAAAATGCTGCCATGGTCTCGAAGGCGTTGTTGACCCCGAAGCGTGCCGCTTCATTTAGTCGTTGCTTTGCTTCTGTTTCGCAAGTGTGCAGATGCTCCTGTGTGTCGGTTGGGAAAGCAGGTGTGGCGCCGCTGCACTGGAAAGGGTCAGGCAGGCTGTCCCTCATAGGCCGCAATCTCCGCCGCGAGCAGTCCGCTGAGCCTGTCCAGATGCCGCGCATAGGGCCGCCACCGCCCGACCGACGTGCGGTAGATCGGCTGACGCACCTGGCCGCGGCTCGCCGTGCGAACCGATCGTTGCGTCATCTCCGGTCGGAGGCAGGCCGGATCGAAGGGCAGGTCGCAAAAGGCGAGGAGGCTCTCCACCACCGGCTCCGGGTTCGCCACCAGCTCCTCATAGCGGATGTCGAGAATCGCGCCGGGCAGCTGCCGGTGAGCCTCGATCATGGCAGTATCATAAAGCCGATAGCGCTCGGCCAGCGTGTCGAAGCCATAGGTGTAGGTCAGGGCATGCTCGGCAAAGAGCTCGGTATAGGCCGACCAGCAGATGTCCATGGGATGCCGGCGGCAATGAATGAGGCGGGCATTGGGGAACAGGCGCCGGATCGCCGCGAGATAGAGCCAGGACGACAGCGATTTGTCGACCACCCGCTCCGCCCGTTGTGCCGTTGCCGGATAGGCAGCGAGATAGGCTGCGGCGCAGCCCCCTGCGCCATTGGCAGCGAGGCTGCCGATCAGCCGCGGCATCAGCTCGAGCTCGCCAATGCCGGTCGCCATCGGATGGCTGGCGATCACCTGCTCGACAAGCGTGGTGCCGGAGCGTGGCATGCCGAACACGAAGACTGGCTGGGCGCTGGCCTGCGGTCCGGATGCTAACGCCGATGCGTGATTCTCGATCCATGGCACCGGGGCAGCCTTTGTCGCCTTCCCTGCCGGAAGTTGCGCCATGATGTCATTGCCGCTGCGAAATGCCGCAAAGGCGCCATCGACATCGCCGGCCCGCTCCTTGAGCCGGCCGAGCGCGAACATGAGCGGCGCGGCATGGAGCTGCTTCGGTTGCGAGTCCTTCGCCGCAACCGCCCGCTCGATGTCCTCGATGCGGCAGCGCTCGGGGAAATGAGTGGCAAGCGACAGATGGGTATAGCCGTCATGCGGATCGGCCTTGAGCGCTGCGGCGAGCAGGGCCTGCGACCGATCGCGATCGCCGCGCGACAGCGCACTGGTCGACATCAGCACGAAGATCGGTGCCTTGACCGGCGAAAGGCTGACCGCCTGCCGATAGGCAGCCAGCGCCTCCTCATGCCGCCCCGTCGCATCGAGCGCCTTCGCCAGCTCGACCTGCTGCACCACGCCGCCCTTCATGGCGGTCACCGCCTGGATATGGGGGAGCGCCTCATGGGGACGGCGGAGCCGCATCAGAATGTCGGCCGCCCCCCGCCGCACCGCCTCCTCCTGCGGCGCCAGCCTGACGCATTCGGTGATCGCCTCGAGCGCATCGAGCAGTTGGCCTTGCGTCACGAGCGAGGCGGCGCGGGCGAGGCGCGCGGCCAGCATCTGCCTGTCTGAGCCTTGCGGCGGCTTTTGAGTCAAACGCGCCCCTCTTGCGAACCGAAGCAGATCGGCCCGCGGTTTCCCGCGAGCCGATGCTCCTGTCAAGTCTGTGGACGCGATCGTCAGAAATAGAACCAGGTGCCCATCTGGAAGCGCAGCGAGTCCACGGCGCAGTCATCGCCGCCGTCGCCCACAATCACGCAGCGGTCATTCTCCTCGTGGAAGTCTTCCTTGCCCCACATGACCTCCCAGCCCAACCGCATCTGCTTCACCGGCTGCCACAGCAGATTGCCGTGAACCGTCCAGACATTCTCTGCCAACGGGATGAAACCCTCGTCGGCATTGAGATTCTCGGCATAACCGCCCTCGACATTGATCGAGGTGGTCTCGTTGACGTTGAAGGTCAGGCCGACCGTCACGCCGTATCCCTCGATCAGCTTGCACTCTCCGACCTGGTTTGTCAGGGGATCGAAGTCGCAGGCGCGGCGCGCCGTGTCGAGCTGGTTCAACCAGCGGTCGGTCAGTCCCTTGGTGTATTGCGCACCCGCGGTCAGCGTCGCGATGTCGGCGAGATTGATGTTGGCGCCGCCGCCGACCACCCAGCCAAGGCGCCGGTCGTTGTCCCTGTTGCCCGCCTTTCCCAGATCCGAGACCTGACCGGCGATGATGAACTGGTGGCCGCCCGCGAGATCATATTGGACATACGACGCGAAATCCGGGATCAGCGTGTCGCTGGCCTCCTCCGGGCGCTCCATCGACACGGCCCAGCTCAGCGGCCCGTCATGATAGGTGAGGCGCATCTGCGCCCGCCGGCTGCCGCCATTGACGCCGGCATCGCCGTAATTGTCGACCGTGGTGACGCCGATGATCGACAGCATCGCCGTCTGATCGGTCTGGCC
>JBKOZY010000006.1:0-2360 GCA_046726135.1 Pseudomonadota bacterium
GTCGAGAACTACAACATCATGGGCGTGGCGAAAGCGGCGCTCGAATGTGCGGTTCGCTACATGGCTGCCGAGCTCGGTCCGAAAGGCATCCGCGTCCACGCCATCTCGCCCGGACCGCTGGCGACGCGGGCTGCCTCCGGCATACCCGAGTTCGACGAGCTTCTGGCCAAAGCAAAGATCAAGGCCCCGGCGCGGAGCCTCGTGAGCATCGACGATGTCGGGTTTGCCACCGCCTTTCTGGCCCATGATGCGGCACGCCTGATCACCGGGTCGACCCTCTATGTCGACGGCGGCTATCACATCATCGATTGATCCAGGCTACGCTCTGCAGGTACTCACCGACCCGACCTGGCGCCTCGGGCGAGCCGAGAAGGCCGACTCGCTTACGGTCCCAGGGGCTCGAGAGCGTACAACAGCGGTGAGCTGGGACTCTGGATCAATCCTCCGAATGGCTGGCTCAGCTCGAGGATCAGGTAAATGGCCCCTGAAGCCGACAAGGCAAAGATGCAGATGATCACGATGAGCGTCGGGTTGAGTCGCGTGAACAGGCTGAAGCTGGCGAAGATGATGGTGAGCCAGGAGATCAACATCGCAAGGAAAGGCGTCGGGATGGCAGTGCCGGCGCGGGCGAACAGCTCCAATCGCGCCTGAGCCAGATCGGTAAAGGTCTGCAGTGCCTGTCCCTTGAGAGAACGCTGAGTATCGTTGGTCGGAGCGAGATTCTGGATCTTTGAATAGGCCATCTCGGCCACGGCAGATGCGCGGAATGGCTCCAACTTTTCATCTTCAATATTGCTGTGGTGCCAGATCCTGTCGACCAAAGGCGCGATGCTCCGCCGAAGATAATCACGAGCCGTTCGCGTTTCCGGTCCATATTGGACCAGGATCTCGTCCAGCAGGATGAGGTTTGCCGTCAGTCGGCGAACATACGTGTTTTGCGTTTCATAGGAGCTGTTGGCCGAGGCAATGAGCAAGCCGAGAACGAGCGCCGAGAGGGTACCCAACAGACCGGTGCCGAGCCGCACAATATCCTTTGTAGCATCACCCAGATGATGTTCGGGCAATCCGTGGCGAAGCCAGGCGCCGACGAACGCGCCGCCGAAGAGTGTCGCAAACGCGATCAGGGAGATCAAAGTGCCATTCACTCTGTTCACTTTCGCCTGGAAGTGGAGGCAAAGGATCAGCGAACGGCTCCATTCAAGTCAAGGTCGGAATGGACGTGACCGGACGTCCGAATTGATCTGCATCAACGACTTGCGAGCGCGCCAGATATAATCTCAATGGTGCATCTGCCCTCTCGAGTGAGATGCACAGCGCGTGGCGGCTCGTGGCCGCGTCGCTGGGATCGGGTCTTGTCAGAGCCGATCGTCCTCGTGACCCCTGATGCCGAGCGACATCAGGGGTCTTTTACCGGGCGCATGGGAATCGGCGCGAGATCGCCTCGGCAACAAGGGAGGCCGCATCGGACTGCCGGCCCTCGGGCGACTGACTGGTCAGCCATTCGATGGTGACCGCGATCAGATTGCGCGGTGTCGCCGCGCGTGGAATGCAGGCGCGAAGGCCATAGATCTCGTTTTCCGAGATCACGCTCGCGATGGGGGTAACGAAACCCATGCAGCTCCCTGCCCAGCTGTCATTGGACACGCAGCTCGCCAGCAACACCTCGCCATTCTGCACCATCCATTGGTCCGCCCGTGAAGTCGAGACCGACTGAAGGAAAGCGATTGCCGCGAGACTGCGCACGAGCTTCAGGAAATTCCTACTGTTTCGCATAAATACCGCCCTGCTGCCGAAGGGATCATCTCTTACCGTCGGGGAGCCGTCGAGCGCTTGATTCACATCAATGCGGCGTCAGGGTTTCCCGTGCAATTCAATGGTGTGATGCGAAACCTCGTCTTTCTCGCCCTCAGCGGATCGCTTCATTATTCGCCGGCCAGAGCAGAGGTGCTCTATGTGCGTCCGGATGATGGATCGCCGACGGCTCAGTATCGCTGGCACGACGAAGTCATTCGCGATGGGATCTCAGTCAAGAGCGCGATCGCCGTCGCGAAGACTGCGAACGGCTCGCGACCGATCGAGATCCGCTCGCTGCCGTTCGGTTGCCCTTTCAGGCAACGCATCCGACCGGATCGTCTGGCTCAGCTTCTGGTCGACCGCGAGACGGAAGTCCTCGTCACCGCGCGCAAGCACCAGGGCAACCGGCTCATTGGTGAACCGGCGATCGAGCAGGGTCAGATCATCCGCCTCCGGAATTCGCTTGCCAGCTTCGAGGAGGATTGCCCTATCGCCAAAGAGCACGTCGGATGTTCCATTGATCAAGCTCTGCACACCGGCGATGTCTCTGCCTTCTGCTTCGCTTG
>JBKOZY010000007.1:0-7060 GCA_046726135.1 Pseudomonadota bacterium
GGCTGAGATTGCCGCTGCTCTGGGTGGCAACCAGTGCCATGACCAACAGGGCAACCGCCAGGACGATCAGCGGTGGATGGAAGAAGAAGGCAGCAGGGCCGCCGGCGCCGATGATGGCGAGCACGAGATAGCCCAAGGTGCCGATCAGAATGGAGCGGGTCAGCCGGTCGCGCGACATCAGAGCAGTTTCAGGCTTTTGCGACGGCCGGTCAAATTGGCGCCAGCACTATTTCGTCGCGGGGTCGAGTTGAAGGCTGGCCTCGGCTCTTCTGAGACAACCGGCTGTGCCGTTCGGCACAGCAGCGCGCTTGTTCTTTGAAGATCTTGCTAGATGTCAAAATCTTGCCTGGTGAACAGCGGGTATAGGGTAATGCCCCGTGCCGCCAGGTTCTCGGTCGCGCCCTCCTGGCGGTCGATGACCGACAGGGCCTTGCCGACAGTACCGGTAAAGCCGGCACGCGTCATGCGCTCCAAGGTCTCGAGCATCGAACCGGCGGTGGTGGTGACGTCGTCGACCAGCAGCACCTCGCCGTCCTTCGTCATGAAGCCGTCGACCAGCTCCTCGGCGCCGTGCTTCTTGGCCTCCTTGCGAACGAAGAAAACCTGGACCGGGTAGCCGGCGAGGAAGCTCCTGGCGCTGACGGCGGCCACGATCGGGACCGCGCCTTGAACCATGCCGCCGAGACAGGTCAGGCGATGGTCCTTCATGAAGTCCACGATGAGGTCGGCGATGAGGCTCGCTCCCTCGGGGTGGAGGGTGGTTTGGCGAAGCTGGAACAGATAGGTGCTCTTGCGGCCGGAAGACAAAGTGAAGTCGCCGCGCAGAATGGACTGCTCGGCGATGATGGCGCGGAGCCGCTGCCAGCGCTTGTCCAGCATTCCTGTCGTCAAATTCCTGGTCCGTCACACCGTCAAGCGAGGTGAACTACTATCCCAGCCAGAGGCGGGCCACAAGTTTCAATCCACCGATTTTGCGGTACCGCTTTTCGGACTAGTGTTGCTCTGGCTGCAATGGCGCCATCGCCGTTCGGGCGTCGAGGAGGTGTCATGCCGCAATGCCAAACCCAGCTGATCGAGGTGAAATGGGTCGGCCGCAAGGGCCGCGGCGTCTTTGCGCGCCGGCGGATCGCCAAGGATACCATCATCGAGCGGGTGCCGGTGGTGGCGCTCCCGGTCCAGGAAGTGTTCGGCGCCACCGCCAAATCGACGCTTTCGGAATATGTGTTCAGGTGGCGCGAGGGCGAGGTGGCGATCGCGCTCGGTTACGGGTCGCTCTATAACCACAGCTATGAACCCAATGCGCGGTTCTATAGCGAGGGACGGCTCACCCAGGTGTTCTCGGCGCTCCGCGACATCGATGCCGGGGAGGAAATCACCATCAACTATCTCGGCGCCAGCAACAATCGGCTGAGCTTCACCGTCATCGATTCCTGAGCCGACGCTTCCCCTGGATCACAGCTCGAAGCGCAGCGGATCGCTTGCGGGCAGCGGCCAGGGAGCCCGGATCGTCTCCGCGACCATGCGAAATCGCGGGTCGGACCAGAGCAAGCGAAAGCGATCGGGCGGGCAGGAAGCGATGAAGGCCCGCGCCGAACGGTTGAGGTGGTCATAGCCCCAACGCATGCGCTCGCTCATCGAGGCGGCCCGAAGTGCGAGCACCGTCTGCCGGGTCGCCTCGGCAATGTCGCCGAGCAACCCATCCTTCTCACCGGTCGCATCCCTCTTCGACCAGAGCGGCCCGCGGCTCAGCCAATGGCCGAGCAGGCGCAGGCAATTGGGCAGCGCGATGAAGAAGCCGCCGACGCCGACATAGGGGTCGAGGGTGATCACCTTGTGGGTGAGATGGGCCGGCAGAAACAATGTCTGGTCAGGGCCAACCAGAAACCAACGGGCACTCGGGAGCGACAGCCACGTTGCGAGGTCGAACCGCGCTCTCCCGGCAACGGCCATCCGCTCGACATCCTCCAGTCCATGCGCGATGCCTTCATAGGTGTCCCAGCTCAGCCACAGCTTTCTGCCGGTGAAGCAGTAATTGCTGCTGTCGGGATCATCGGAATGGGAATCCGTCACATAGCCACGGGTGCCGATGACGAAGCTGAACATCTCCTGCCGCCTGGCAGCGGCGGTGGACCGGCGGAGAAGGTTGAAGGCGCTCAACTCGTCGGGATCGATGATCTCCTCCATCCTGGTGTTTCTGATGTGGAGATCGGTGATGCCGAGCGGCTCGCTGTTGTCGCGCCATTTCAGGGCGAATTCACGCAAGCTCAGGGCCTGTCGAGGGCTGGCAGGTCCGGTGGCGATGCGATGGGGCGCGGGGCTGCGGCGGGCTGCCAGCCAGTCGACGATCGCCGCTGCTGCCTGGTCGGGCGGAAGGTCGCGGATCATGCCGCGGGCGGGGATCGGAAAGCCGGAAAGGATGCTCGGCTCGCCCACGAGCATCCGAGCGAACAGGCGGTCCCGGCTGTAGGGCATCGGTGCTACATAGCGGGCGAGCAGCTGCGGTCGGTCGCTGCGGGAGGCCGTCACCGTCGCGTCAAACCGCGCAGCGTCATCCAACGCCGCCCAGAGATGGTCGGCCGGCGGCGCAACAGCCGTCAGAGCGTGATCCTTCAGGGCCTGTGAACCGGCCATGAACGCCGCCATCGATCGTCATTCTCGGGCTGGCGGACTACCGGCCCTTGGGCTTGCTTTGGCCTTGGTCCTTGCCCTTGCCTTTGCCCTTGTCGCCATTGTCCTTGCCGGCCCGCTTGCTTCCCTGACCGTCACGGCCATTGTTGCCATTGCCATTACCTTCGCCCGGCTGAGGCTCTTTTCCCGCCCGGTAAAATACGTCGTCACCATCATCGGGGCGCTTGCCGGCAGCCCTGGCGCGATCCCCGGGCAGCGGCATCTTGCCAGCCAGCGGCAACGGTTTCCCCTTGCCATTCCCTTCCACCTGCTCGAGGTCGGTCACTCTGGTTCGGATCGCCTCGATCTGGACGTTCATGCTGCGGAGAAGACTGCCGATCCTCTCAACCTCGCGATTGAGAGCTTCAAGCGTCACCTTGCGTGCCTCGACCATAGCGTCTCCCTTTCCTTTGCTGGTCTTTCCGTCTTCGCGGATTTTAACGAAAGGTCATCGTGCCCGAGATGACACCCAACGGCAATATGATTGCAGCAAATTGCTCAGCAGACGCTCGAGCGTGACGGCGGCGCCAGTGGCAGGGCCCGACGAAACACACTATCATTTTGGTTCTTAATCGACCCGAACGGTTCCGGGTCTTTTGCCGAGGCAGGCTCGTGATCGGCATCTGGCGGCGTCAGGAATATTTCCCTTGCTTCAACGGGCGCTGCCCCGTGCGAGGTCGAGTCGCATGAAACGCCTCCACACGGCCGAGCGGCGACAAGTAACGATCCTGCATGTCGACATCGTCAACTCGACAGCGCTGGTCGATGAGCTCGATCCCGAAGAGCATATGAGACTGATGCAGAGCTATTTGAGCAGCTGCAAGACGATCGTCGACGAGTTTCACGGGACGCTGGCGGGATATACCGGCGATGGATTCGAGGCCTATTTCGGCTATCCGAATGCAAGGGAGGATGCTGCCCCCGAGGCTGTGAATGCCGCGATCCGGATCGGCGAGATGCTGGCGGAAGACAGCGTGTTCCCGTTCGACTGCCGCATCGGGATCGCCACCGGCCGCGTCGTCGTCGACCAGCCCGGCATCCGCGATGTCGGGCGCAACCTCCTGGCGTTCGGGGCGATACCTCATCTGGCAGCGCGGCTGGAGCAGTCGGCCGATCCCGGACACGTGCTGGTGGATCGCCCGACCAAGAAGCTCTGCGAGCACAAATTCGATTTCCGGAGCATCGGCTCGGTCCATCTCAAGGGGTTTGCCGAAGATTTCGAGGTCTTCGAGCTGGGGAAACCGTTGCAGCCGGGCCATCGGTTCAGCTCATCGCACCTCAGTCCCTATGTGGGTCGGCGCGCCGAGCTGCAGCTCCTGGTCAGTCGGTGGCAATCGGCCGTCGGCGGCGATGGACAGGTCGTGGTGGTCCTTGGGGAGCCGGGGATCGGCAAGTCGCGACTGGTCCATGAGCTGCAAAGGACGCTGGCGATCGACGACACGACGATCGTGAAGTTCCAGTGCCTCAATCAGTTCACGGCAACTCCGCTCCATCCGTGGATTCACAGCGTCGAACGCTTCAGCAATGTTCTTCACGACGACACGGCGGCGGTCAAGCAGGCGAAGATCAGCACCTATCTCAAGGAGACTCTGTCTTTCACGCCCGACGTCATCGGCATGGCGATGAGGCTGATGGGGCTGTCGCAAGAGAGGTCCTCCATCGACTATTCGCCGAAGCAGATGCTGTCCGGGCTGCAGAACACTTTGGTCGATCACCTGCTCGGTTGCGCCAGGAGCACGCCGCTTTTCGTTCTGGTGGAGGACATGCAATGGGCCGACGCATCGACCCGGACCCTGCTCCAATCGTTTGTCGAGCTGATCGGAGCCGAGAAGGTCATGCTGGTGATGACCACCCGGCCGGAAGATGCACCGACCTTCCGCCCGCCCTATGTCACGACGCTGTCGCTGACCAAGCTCGACGGTCATTCGGTGATGGAGCTCATCGCCAGGCTGTCGGCCACCCGCCTTCCGAATCTGAGCGACAGCATCTCGGAGAAGATCAAGCAGTCGAGCGGCGGCAACCCACTCTATGTCGAGCAGCTGACGGAACATTATCTCGAGCTTCCGACATCGGCGGAGGCGGATATCTCGGCGTTCGAGCAGGACGACCTGGTGCCCAACCTCTTGCAAGGCTCGCTGATGGAGCGCATCGACAAGGCCGGGAGAAGCAAGGAAGCCGCCCAGCTGGCGTCGGTCATCGGCAAGGATTTCGACCTCGACATTCTGACCGCTCTCTCCGAGAACGCTCCCGACGTCGTCCAGCGACAGCTGAACGAGCTCGCCGATCTCAAGATTCTCGTCCGTTTCCGCCAGGGCGAGCGCGACACCTATGAATTCAGCCATGCGCTGCTGCGGGATGCCGTCTATTCGAGCCTGCTGCGGACAGCGCGTCGCGAGATGCATCTGAAGATCGCTCATCATTTCTCGCGCCATGGGGCACAGAACGTGCCTCCCGAAATCATTGCGCATCATTTCGAATGCAGCGACGATCGTCGGAATGCCCTGCACTACTGGCTTGCCGCCGGACAGCACGCGCTGCGGACGGGCGCCACCGACGAGTCGGCGAAGCTGCTGGGCAAGGCGCTGAAGATGGCAGGATCACTGGCGGAAGCGCCGGAGATCCTCGATGATCTCACCACGCTTAACCTGTCCTACGGGCTGGCGCTCAACTACTCGCGGGGGGTGGCGGCAAACCCGCTCAAATATTTCCGGAGGGCCGAGGAGCTCAGCACCAAGCTCGGCAATACCGAATTGACGCTCGAGGCGCTCGATTGGCAATTCGGGCTGCATTTCAACGCCGGCGAGCTGACCAGCTCGAAAGCGCCGGCGGAGAAGATGAAGCAACTGGGATTGAACCTCAATCACCCCACCGCCATCGCTGGAGGCTGCCAAGGGCTCGGCATGGCGAAATTCATGCTCGGCCATTTTCGCGAGGCGCGCGAGGAATTCGAGCTCGGATTGCGGTCCGCGGGCGAGCGGGTGTCGGGGGTGCATTGCTATCCGAGCATGTCCTTGAGCTATCTGGCTTGGACCTTGTTCGTGCTGGGGAACACGGCGGATGCGATGATCTGCGCCGATCGCGCCATCGAAAGTGCGCGGCAGGAATCATCGCATGCCCTGGCGACCGCCTTGAGCAATTGCTGCTATGTCTATCAATGCGTCGGCGACATCGACAAGATTCATGAGCGCACGGCAGAGGCCGTCGAGTACACAAGGCGTCACGGCGAGCAGATGTATCTCAGACGGGCCATCATCATTCGCAACTGGGCCGATTGCATCACCGGGAATGACGATCGGATCATCCAGACGATCACCGATCACATCGACTTCCTGCTGCGATCGAAGGAAGAGATCGAGGTCACGTTCCTGCTCGGAATCCTGGCGGAGACACAGATCAAATACGAGCGCTATTGGGATGCCCAGGCGTCGCTCCACAGAGCCTTGGAGATTGCCAAGAACAATCAGGAGAATTTCTATCTGTCGGAGCTCTTCCGTCTGAAGGCGAGGCTCACCGAAATCGATTCCGAGAACTTCTCGCCGGAGGACGGCACCGACTTTCGGGCGATGGCACGACAGATCGCCGAAAGCCAGCATGCCAAGGCGTGGCTCGACCGGCTGTCGCAATAGGCTTGGGCAGTGGGCCCTAGAGCGCAGATCGCTGCTTTTGCCTAACGACTATTGCCGCCATGGTCGTTGAACCAATCGAGGATGCGCTCGCTCCAGTCGCTCTGCTGGTTGAACCAGCCATTGTGCGACATTCCGCGATAGACCACCAGACGAGCTTCAATGCCTCGGATCTTCAGCGCCTGATAGAGCAGCTCCGAATTCATCAGCGGGACGTTCCAATCTTCGGTGCCGCCGAGGAACAAGGTCGGAGTCTTGATCCTGGCGACGCGGCTCAATGGCGAGATCTGGCGATACCGAGCGCGGTTTAGCCATGGCAGGCCGAGCTCCGACTTGTACCATTTGAGCCAGCCGTCATATCCGAAACTGGCCGCGATGTCGCTGTGACCGGCAGCGGATGCCGCGGCCCTGAATTTGTCGGGGACGCGACCGATCAGGCAGTTGGTCATGTACCCGCCATAGGAGACGCCGGTGACGTAAAGCTTCTTCGGGTCGACCCAGCCGCGGGCGATGAGACGGTCGACAGAGAGCAGTATGTCGGGATAGGCCGTGCATCCCCAATTGCGCCTGATCCGATCCCACATGGATTGCGGCTGACTCTCCGAGCCTAGCGGATTCGGCTCGATCACGATGTAACCGTTGGCAGCGAGAAATTGGGGAAAGAAGTCATAGCCAAATTTGTGCTGGGAATCGATCGGGCCGCCGTGAACAATCAGCACCGCGGGATATTTGCGCGACGGATCGAAATTCACCGGCCTGGTCACGAACAT
>JBKOZY010000008.1:0-6055 GCA_046726135.1 Pseudomonadota bacterium
GACTAGTTGCGCTGCGGTGACCTCTCCAGCCATTACACCACCCGAAATGAGCAACCCGCTGTGCCGTTCGGCACAGATCGCGTGATTTTTCGAAAATCCCTTTGCCGTCCGGCGGCGGTAGTGTAGGGAACCAGCCGTTTATGCCCAGAAGAACCGATATCGACACCATCCTGATCATTGGCGCTGGCCCGATCATCATCGGCCAGGCCTGCGAGTTCGATTATTCCGGCACCCAGGCTGTCAAGACCCTGAAGGCCGAGGGCTACCGCATCGTGCTGGTGAACTCGAACCCGGCCACCATCATGACCGATCCGGGGTTGGCCGATGCCACCTATGTCGAGCCGATCACGCCGGAGATCGTCGCCCGGATCATCGAGCGCGAGAAGACCGAGCGACCGGGCGACAAGCTGGTGCTCCTGCCGACCATGGGCGGGCAGACCGCCCTCAACACCGCCCTGACCCTCAACCGTCTCGGCATCCTCGCCAAATGGGACGTCGAGATGATCGGCGCCAAGGCTCCGGTCATCGACAAGGCCGAGGACCGCGAGCTCTTCCGCGAGGCGATGACCCGGATCGGCCTCGAGACGCCGCGCTCCAAGCTCGCCCATGACGTCATCGAGGCCCTCAAGGCGCTCGACTTCGTCGGTCTCCCCGCCATCATCCGTCCCTCCTTCACCCTGGGCGGCACCGGCGGCGGCATCGCCTATAACCGCGAGGAATATCTCGACATCATCGAGCGCGGCCTCGATGCCTCGCCCACCAATGAGGTCCTGGTCGAGGAATCGGTGCTCGGCTGGAAGGAATATGAGATGGAGGTCGTCCGCGACCGCGACGACAATTGCATCATCGTCTGCTCGATCGAGAACATCGATCCGATGGGCGTCCACACCGGCGACTCGATCACCGTCGCGCCGGCGCTCACCTTGACCGACAAGGAATATCAGATGATGCGCAACGCCTCGATCGCCGTGCTGCGCGAGATCGGCGTCGAGACCGGCGGCTCGAATGTCCAGTTCGCCGTCAATCCGGCCGATGGCCGCCTGGTGGTGATCGAGATGAACCCGCGGGTGTCGCGCTCATCCGCGCTCGCCTCCAAGGCGACCGGCTTCCCAATCGCCAAGGTCGCGGCCCGCCTTGCTGTCGGCTACACGCTCGACGAGCTCGCCAACGACATTACCGGCGGCGCCATGCCCGCCTCCTTCGAGCCGACCATCGACTACGTCGTCACGAAGATCCCGCGCTTCGCCTTCGAGAAGTTCCCCGGCGCCGAGCCGCTGCTCACCACCTCGATGAAATCGGTTGGCGAGGTCATGGCGATCGGCCGCACCTTCCAGGAATCGCTGCAGAAGGCCCTGCGCGGGCTCGAGACCGGCCTGTCCGGACTCGACGAGATCGCGATCGACGGCTGGGGGCAGGGCGACGACAAGAACGCCATCCGGGCAGCTCTTGCCCGTCCCACGCCCGACCGCATCCTCAAGGTGGCGCAGGCCTTGCGGCTCGGCTTCAGCGTGGCGCAGGTCCATGACGGATCGAAATACGATCCCTGGTTCATCGAGCAGATCGAGGGCATCGTCCGCATGGAGGAGCAGGTGCGTGCCTGGGGCCTGCCGGACGATGCCGAGAATTTGCGGGCCCTCAAGGCCATGGGCTTCTCCGATGCCCGGCTCGCCACCCTGGCCGGCATCGGCGAGAGCGCCGTCACGGCGCTCCGCCACCGTCTGAACGTCCGGCCGGTGTTCAAGCGGATCGATTCCTGCGCTGCCGAATTCGCCTCGCCCACCCCCTATATGTACTCGACCTACGAGACGCCGCTGCCGCTGGGGGAGGGCGATGAGGCCCGGCCGAGCGGGCGCCGCAAGATCATCATCCTCGGCGGCGGGCCCAACCGCATCGGCCAGGGCATCGAGTTCGACTATTGCTGCTGTCATGCCTGTTTCGCCCTGCATGATGCCGGCTTCGAGTCGATCATGGTCAACTGCAATCCCGAGACCGTGTCGACCGACTACGACACCTCCGACCGGCTCTATTTCGAGCCGCTGACCGCCGAGGACGTCCTCGAGATCGTCCATGCCGAGGCGGCCGAGGGCGCGCTTGTCGGCGTCATCGTCCAGTTCGGCGGCCAGACCCCGCTCAAGCTTGCCGAGCCGCTCGAGCGGGCCGGCGTGCCGATCCTCGGCACCACGCCAGATGCCATCGACCTTGCCGAGGACCGCGACCGTTTCGCCAAGCTCCTCCACCGGCTCGAGCTGCGCCAGCCGCGCAACGGCATCGCCAAATCCGCTGCCGAGGCGCGCCGCATCGTCGGCGAGATCGGCTATCCGGTGGTGATCCGGCCCTCCTATGTGCTCGGCGGCCGCGCCATGGAGATCGTGCGCGACGACCAGGCGCTCGAGCGCTATATGGCGGAGGCCGTGGTGGTCTCGGGCAAGAGCCCGGTGCTGATCGATCGTTATCTCACCGACGCGACCGAGGTCGACGTCGATGCCCTGTGCGACGGCACCGACGTGTTCGTGGCCGGCGTCATGGAGCATATCGAGGAGGCCGGCATCCACTCCGGCGACTCGGCCTGCGCGCTGCCACCCTGGTCATTGCCTGAGGCCACGGTGGCCGAGCTCGAGCGTCAGACTTCGGAGCTGGCGCGGGCGCTCAATGTCGTCGGCCTGATGAACGTCCAATTTGCGATCAAGGACGGCGAGATCCACGTTCTCGAGGTCAATCCGCGGGCCTCGCGCACCGTCCCCTTCGTCGCCAAGGTGATCGGCCTGCCGGTGGCGGCGATCGCCTCCCGCATCATGGCCGGCCAGCCGCTCGCTTCCTTCGGCCTGGTGCGCCGCAAGCTCGACCATGTCGGCGTCAAGGAGGCGGTGTTCCCCTTTGCCCGCTTCCCCGGTGTCGACACCGTGCTCGGGCCCGAGATGCGCTCGACCGGCGAGGTCATGGGACTCGATCGCGACTATGAGGTGGCCTTCGCCAAGAGCCAGCTCGGATCGGGAACCAAGGTTCCGGTGTCCGGCACCGCCTTCATCTCGGTCAAGGACACCGACAAGCCGCGGGTCCTCGAGGCCGCCCGCCGCCTCGCCGCCATGGGCTTCCGGCTGATCGCCACCGGCGGCACCCAGCGCTTCCTGGTCGAGCAGGGGGTCGCCTGCGAGAAGGTCAACAAGGTGCTGGAAGGGCGTCCCCACGTCGTCGATGCCATCAAGAACGGCAGCGTCCAGCTGGTCTTCAACACCACCGAGGGGGCCTCGGCGCTCGAGGATTCGAAATCGATCCGCCAGGCAGCCCTGCTCGGCAAGATTCCCTACTACACCACGCTTGCCGGCTGCCTTGCCGCCACCGGCGGCATCGCCGCCATGCGGGCCGGCGGCCTCGAGGTGCGGCCGCTCCAGGACTATCACACCGCCGACGCGCAGGACTGACGCTGCGGCAATTTTCTGCAACCGAAGGCTGAGGGCCTGCGGCCCCCTTGAACGCGGTTCGGTTGGGGACTACACTTCGCCTCACCGGAAGCGCCTCGCTGCCGCCCCCTGGGCTGCTGCGGGGCGCGCGTCCTTCGGTCGTCAGCCTGTGCCGGCGGTCTCGGGAACATGGGGTCCGGCTTCCGGAAGTGTTGGAAGATGTTGCCGGCGCAGCCTGCCTGCGGCGGTGGCAAAATGAACTGTGACGATTGAAGGACCGTGATGGACAAGGTGCCGATGACCGCGGTGGGCTATACCGCGATGATGGACGAGATCAAGCATCTGAAGACGGTGGAGCGGCCGAAGATCATCGAGCAGATCGAGGAAGCCCGCGCCCATGGCGACCTGTCGGAAAATGCCGAATATCATGCCGCCAAGGAGCGGCAGGGCTGGATCGAGGCGCGGGTTCTCGAGCTCGAGGACAAGCTGTCGCGAGCCGATGTGATCGACATC
Source organism: Pseudomonadota bacterium (assembly GCA_046726135.1). Lineage (GTDB taxonomy): Bacteria > Pseudomonadota > Alphaproteobacteria > Rhizobiales > Aestuariivirgaceae > DATAFF01. Next base: position 3,912 of record JBKOZY010000008.1, read on the forward strand.
ACCAAACTGTCCGGCAAATCGGTGAAGTTCGGCGCCACCGTCACGGTCGTTGACGAGGACACCGATGATGAGGCCGAGTACCAGATCGTCGGCGAGTTCGAGGCGGATGTGAAATCGGGCAAGATCTCCATCACCTCGCCCATCGCCCGCGCCTTGATCGGCAAGGAGGCTGGCGACAGCGTCGAGGTGATGACGCCGGGCGGCGGCAAGAGCTACGAGATCCGCCGCGTCCGTTTCGACGGCACCCATCCCAGAGCGTGAGAATGCTCTAACGCGGCCGCTCCAGCACATCCTCGACATAGAGCCTGAGGACGAGGATCCGGATCGTCGCGGTGAGCGGCGCTGCCAGCGCCACCCCGGCCGCGCCGAACAGCGTGCCGGCCAGCATCAGGCCGATCAGCAGCAAAAGCGGCGGGATGTCTGACACCCGCCGCTGGACCAGCGGCGAGAAGATGTTGTTCTCGAATTGCTGGATCAGCGTGAAGCCGCCGACCGCGAGCGCGAGCGTCGTGTTGCTGATCGTCATGGCGACCAGCGCGATCGGCACCGCGGTGATGACCCGGCCCGGCATAGGGCACGAAATTCATCAGTCCAGCGAACACTCCGAGCACCAGCGCGCTCGGCAGCCCGAGCCACAGCAGCAGCAGCGTGGTCAGCACGCCGATGAACAGCATCGACAGCATCTGGCCGACGAGCCAGCCATGCAGCATCCGCGCCACCTCGTCGACCACCTCGCCGACCCGCGCCCGCTTCCCGCGCGGCACCAGCAGCAGCGCACCGCGCCGATAGAGCTCCGGATTGGCCGCGGCAAAGGCGCCGATGAAGATGATGAGCGCGATATTGCCGAGAATGCCGAAGGTGGTGGCGAACCATGAACTGGCGCTGCTCACCAGGGTGCGCGGATCGGGAAGCAGGCTGCGCAGGACGCTGATGCCGCTTCGATCGGGGCCGGTCGGCGCCGCCACCCCGGCCTTGGTGAGCTCGTCGGCAATGGCATTGATCTGCTTCTCGACGGTGTCGATCAGGATGTCGGCCTGGTCCATCAGCTTGTAGCCGCCCCATAGCAGGCCGCCGCCGAGCGCCAGCGCCAGGACGAGACAGGTGAGGGTCAGTGCCAGCCATCGCGACATCGGCAGGAATCGCTCGATGAGCCCAGCCGCGCTGTCGAGGACCACCGCCACCAGCAGCCCGGCAAAGATCAGGAGCAGGGTTCCCGACGCGTACCAGCCCAGTGCGAGGAGGGCGGCGAGGGCGATGCCGACCGTCCAGACGCGTGCCGCTGCCCCGACCAGGGCGGGCCATGGCGTGGCGGCGTTGCGACTGGCTGGCTCGTCCTGGTTCAATGCTCTCCGAGCGGCACCCGCGGTTCGAATTTCACGGTCTTCAAGGTCAGCATGGTCCTTACGCTCTGAACGTTCGGCGCTGCGGTAAGTTCGGAGATGACGAAATGCTGGGCGGTTTCGAGATCGGGGGCGACGCAGGCGAGGAGATAGTCGGCGTCCCCGGAGAGCGCATAGCACTCCCTGACCAGCGTCCAGCGCCGGACCTGCTGCTCGAAAGCCCTGAGCTCGCTCTCCGCCTGGCTCGCAAGCCCGACCAGGGCGAACAGCACGATGCCATAACCGAGCTGCGCCGCATCGAGCATGGCCCGGTAGCCCTGGATCAGCCCCGCCTCCTCCAGCGTCCGCACCCGTCGGAGGCAGGGTGCCGGCGACAGGCCCGCCCGTCGCGCCAGCTCGACATTGGTGATTCGCCCGTCGGACTGGAGCTGCCGCAGGATTTTCAGATCGGTCCGATCAAGTCTCAATGGGGGCTTTATGCCGCGCTCTTTCTTATCGTTCATCGGGGCGGCGCCATGCGACCAGTCGTGTTATCCACCGCGGCCATGCTTACCCTTGCCAGGGACGGCTTGCAAGCTATGCTCGGGGCACATACCTAAGCTGTTCACCCCCTTTTCGGAAACCGGAGGCCGGCATGACTCCCCGACACAGTCGTGTTCTGATCCTGGGTTCGGGTCCCGCAGGTTACACCGCCGCCATTTATGCGGCCCGCGCCATGCTGGCGCCGGTGCTGATCCAGGGCATCCAGCCTGGCGGCCAGCTCACCATAACCACCGATGTCGAGAATTACCCCGGCTTCGCCAG
>JBKOZY010000009.1:0-10736 GCA_046726135.1 Pseudomonadota bacterium
GACGCCGGCGCCGCCGCCCTGGCGCAGCGCGAGCTTGAGGTCACGCGCAATGACTGCGGCCAAGGCGGTCATTGCGCCGCGACCTCGCGCGGGAGCGCTTGGCCGAGCCTGAGCTCGATGCCGGCAAGGCCAAGCTCGACATGGGTGGCGGCGATGATGATGCCGCCGGTCGCGAGATGCGCCGCCATCAACGCGACGAGACATTCGCGCGATACGGCATCGAGGCCGACCGTCGGCTCATCGAGCAGCCAGAGCGGGCGGGCGACGAGGGCCAGGCGCGACAATGCAAGCCGGCGGCGCTGGCCGGTCGACAGCACCGCCGCCTGCAGGCCGGCAAGGGCCTTCAGGCCGAAGCTGTCGAGCGCGCGGTCGAGATCGCCGCCGTCGAGAAACTCGCCCCAGAAACGCAAATTCTCGGCGACGGTCAGATGGAGCTTGGTGGCGTCGCGATCGCCGATGAAATGGCATTGCTGCGACAGGGTGAGCGCAGCATTGCCACCGAGAAGCGCGATACGCCCTTGGTCGGGCTCGGCAATGCCGGCGATGAGCCGCAACAGCGAGGTCTTGCCGGCACCATTGGCGCCGCGCAGCAAGGTGAGGCTGCCGCGGTCTGCATGCAGCGACAGTCCGGCAAAGACCAGCCGGCCGCCGCGAATACAGTTGAGGTCGGTGACGAGAAGCTTCATGGTGGAGCAGTAGGCAGTAGGCAATAGGCGGTAGGCAATAGGCAGTGGCAGGTGCTCTTCCTACTGCCGACTGCCTTACGAGGGAGAGGCGGCGTCGAGCCAGGCGGCGCCGAGGATCGGGCCGGCATCGTCGGCCTGCAGGATCGCGGCACAGCACAGGCTCGGATCGGGGAGCACATCGGAGCGCGGCAGCGTCAGGCTGCGCGCCTCGCCATGCCACATGCCGGCGGGAATCAGCCGGCGCACGACATTGCGGTAGGTGATGGTCCGGCCGGCATTCTCGCCACGTCCGACGGCGACGACGAGCTTGGGGGCGACGGCCATGACCCAGAGCGTGCCCTGGCGCTCGGCAAGATCGGGCGGTGCGGCTTCGAGCTCGACCGCCAATTCCTCGCCCTGAACCTTGAGCGTCATTCCGACAAAATCAGCGGGCTTGCGCTTCTGCTCCTCGGCAATGATGGCCTGCACCTCGCCTTGCCGCGAGCCAACGACGTGCTTCAGGCCGTTCACGATGATTTGAGGGGTGTAAACCCGGCGATCCTTGCGGCGCAACGCGTAATCGCGCTGCCGCTTGGTCGATTCGGGAAGCGCCAAAGTATCGCGCCAGCCGAGGTAATCCCAATAATCGACATGGAAGGACAGGGCGATCAGCGACGGCTGCCTGACGAGCTCGTTGAGGAAGGCATCGGCAGGCGGGCAGGAAGAGCAGCCTTCGCTGGTGAAGAGCTCGACGACCACGGGGCGCTGGACGGCGGCAAGGCTCAGTCGCGTGAAAGGGAGGAGCGTCGCGCTCGCCGTCCATGCCAACAGGCTCCGGCGATTCGCCGTAATGTTCTTGTTCATGGCGCTGCTTATGCCAAAGCCGCGCGATCACCTGCCACTCACGTTGCGGTGAATCAGGAGGCAGTGGGCATCAGGCAGTAGGCAGTTAACAGTAGGGAAGAACACCGCTCTCTGCCTATTGCCTAATGCCTACTGCCTCTATTCGCTTACGCAGCCAGGTTTCTGAGCACGTAGTGCAGAATTCCGCCGTTGCGGAAATAATCGAGCTCGTCCACCGTATCGATGCGGCATTGCAGGCGGACGCGTGCCGAAGGGCCGGCGCTTCGCTTGATCTCGGCCTCGAGCATCTGGCGCGGCTTCAGATCAGTGGACAGCCCTAGGATCGTCACTTTTTCATCACCGATCAGCCCAAGCATCTGCCAGCCTTCGCCCTCCTTGAACTGCAGCGGGATCACGCCCATGCCGATCAGGTTTGAGCGGTGGATGCGCTCGAAGGACTGGGCGATCACCGCCCGGACGCCGAGCAGCCGCGTGCCCTTGGCGGCCCAGTCGCGCGAGGAGCCGGTGCCATATTCGCGGCCGGCAAAGACGACCAGCGGAACGCCGTCCTCCCTATAGGCCATGGCAGCATCGTAGATCGGCATCTGGCGACCTGATGGATGGTGAATGGTGACGCCGCCTTCGACGCCCGGCACCATCTGATTCTTGATGCGGATGTTGGCGAAGGTGCCGCGCATCATCACCTCGTGATTGCCGCGGCGCGCGCCGTAGGAGTTGAAGTCGGCCCGGCTGACGCCATGCTCGAGCAGATAATGACCGGCCGGGCTGTCCGGCTTGATCGAGCCGGCCGGCGAGATGTGGTCGGTGGTGATCGAGTCGAGAAAGAGCCCGAGCACGCGGGCATCGATGATGTCGCTCACCGGCTCGGGCTCCTTCTTCATGCCGGCGAAATAGGGCGGCTCCTGCACATAGGTCGAGCTCGCGTCCCATTCATAGGTGAGACCGCCGGTGACCTTGATCCCGCGCCAGGCGGCATCGCCCTTGAACACGTCCTTGTAGCGGGCCTGGAAGGCCTTGCTGGTGACATTGGTGCGCACGAACTCGGCGACGTCGGTGGAGGACGGCCAGATGTCGCGCAGATAAACCGGCTTGCCCTTGCGGTCGGTGCCGATCGGGTCGGTCGCCATGTTGACATTCATCGAGCCGGCAAGCGCATAGGCGACGACGAGCGGCGGCGATGCCAGATAGTTGGCACGGACGTCGGGATTGACCCGGCCTTCGAAATTGCGGTTGCCGGAGAGCACCGACACGGCGACCAGATCATGATGGCGGATCGTCTCGGAGATCGCCTCGGGCAGGGGTCCGGAATTGCCGATGCAAGTGGTGCAGCCATAGCCGACGAGATCGAAGCCGAGCTTGTCGAGCTCCTTCTGGAGATTGGAGCTCTTGAGATATTCGGTCACCACCTGGCTGCCGGGGGCGAGCGAGGTCTTGACCCAGGGCTTCACCTTGAGGCCGAGCTTGTTGGCGTTGCGGGCGATAAGCCCCGCGGCCATCATCACCGAAGGGTTCGAGGTGTTGGTGCAGGAGGTGATGGCGGCGATCACCACATCGCCATGGCCGAGATCGAAATTGGCATTTTCGACGGGGAAGCGCTGCGCCATGGTGTCGGCCTTGCCGAATTCGTCGGCCATGACCTTGGCGAAACCGGGGGCGGCGAGGCTGAGGCTGACGCGGTCCTGCGGCCGCTTCGGGCCGGCCATCGACGGCTCGACCGCGGCGAGGTCGAGCTCGAGCGTGTCGGTGAAAGCCGGATCGGGCGTGCCCCGGTCGCGGAACATGCCCTGAGCGCGCGCATAAGCCTCGACCAGCGCCAGGAGCTCGGGAGCCCTCCCGGTGCCCTTGAGATAAAGCAAGGTCTCCTCGGAGACCGGGAAGAAGCCGCAGGTCGCGCCATATTCCGGCGCCATGTTGGCGATGGTCGCCACGTCCTCGACCGACATGGCCGACAAGCCGTCGCCATAGAACTCGACGAATTTGCCGACGACGCCCTTGCGGCGCAGCATCTGGGTGACGGTGAGCACGAGGTCGGTGGCGGTGGTGCCTTCGCTGAGCTTGCCGGTGAGCTTGAAGCCGATGACCTCGGGGATCAGCATGGAGATCGGCTGGCCGAGCATGGCGGCCTCGGCCTCGATGCCGCCGACACCCCAGCCAAGGACGGCAAGGCCGTTGACCATGGTGGTGTGGCTGTCGGTGCCGACCAGCGTGTCGGGGAAGGCGACCTCGATCTTGGTGCCGTCGGCCTCGACTTCCTCGCGGGTCCAGACGGTGCGGGCGAGATCTTCGAGATTGACCTGGTGACAAATGCCGGTGCCGGGGGGCACGACGCGGAAGGAATCGAAGGCGCGCTGGCCCCATTTGAGGAAGGTGTAGCGCTCGCCATTGCGGTCATATTCGAGGTTGACATTCTGCTTGAAGGCGGCGCTCGAGGCGAAGAAGTCCACCATCACCGAATGGTCGATGACGAGATCGACCGGGGCGAGCGGGTTGATCCTGCGCGGGTCGCCGCCCAAAGACTTCATGGCATCGCGCATGGCGGCAAGATCGACGACGGCCGGAACGCCGGTGAAATCCTGCATCAGCACGCGGGCGGGGCGGAAAGCGATCTCGCGGTCGGCCTTGCCGCGGTTCTCCAGCCATTCGGCCATGAATTGAATGTCCTCGCGGGTGACGGTGCGGCCGTCCTCATGGCGCAGCAGGTTCTCGAGCAGCACCTTGAGCGAGAAAGGCAGGGCGGCGATGCCGCGGAGGCCGTTCTGCTCGGCGGCCTTGAGGTCGTAATAGGCGTAAGTCTTGCCACCGGCCTCGAGCTTGCGGCGACACTTGAAGCTGTCGAGGGAGGCTTCCTGCATGGTACGGTTTCCTGGACTTTCGCGAGGCTTGAGGGGGTAGCGAGCCAGGGCGGTGTGGTCAAGTGGGGCAGTATAGGCAGTAGGCAGTAGGCAGAAGGGAAGACACCGGTCACGGCCTATTGCCCAATGCCTATTGCCCTTCTGCTGCCTGCAACATCATCCCCACCATCGCCTTGGCGAAGCGGGCCGGGTCGGTCGGGGTCTCGCCTTCGAGGATGCGGGCCTGGTCGAGCAGGAGCCGGGCCGCCTCGGTGACGCGGTCGGCGGCGCCGCCCTCGGCCGCCCTGGCGGCGAGCGCCACCATCAGCGGGTGCTCGGGGTTGATCTCGAGAATGGGGGCGGTGGCGGTGACACCGGCGGCGTTCTGGCGGGTCAGCAGCCGCTCGAGGGTCAAGTCGAGACCCTGGTCGCGGGCGACCAGGCACACCGGCGAGGCGGTGAGGCGGGCGGTGGCGCGGACATCGCTGACCTCATCGCCGAGCGCCTGCTTGAAGAGGGCGATCAGGGTGGCGAGGGCGGCACCCTCGGCGCGCGGGGTCGTCGAGGGCTCCGGCGTCGATTCGAGCGGCAGGGCGTCGAGACCGTCATCGCCCTGGGTGATCGATTTGAAGGGCTTGCCGTCGAAGCCGAGGGCCGAGCGCACCCAGAAGCTGTCGACCGGGTCGGTGAGCAGCATCACCTCGACGCCGCGGGCGCGGAAGCCTTCGAGCTGCGGCGAGCCCTCGGCGCGGCGGGCATCCTCGGCGGTGATGTAATAGATGGCGGTCTGCCCCGGCTTCATCGCCGCGGCATAGTCGGCAAGACTGCGATGATCGCCGCCGGTGGTGCGGAAGCGAGCGGCGTCATAAATCAGATCGCGCTTGTCGGGGTCCTCATAAAGACCCTCCTTGATGACGGCACCGAAGGCCTCCCAGATCTTGTTCCAGGCGGCGGCATCGGTGGTCGCGGTCTTCTTGAATTCGGCGAGGACGCGCTTGGTCAGCGCCTTGCGGATGGCGGCGACGGTCGGATTGTGCTGCAGCATCTCGCGGCTGACATTGAGCGGCAGGTCCTCGCAGTCGACAACGCCGCGGATGAAACGCAGCCAGGGCGGCAGGAGATCGGCAGCATCGGTGATGAAGACACGGCGGACATAGAGGCGCTGGCGGCCGTTGCGGGCGGGATCGTAAAGGTCGAAGGGGCGGACGGCCGGCACATAGAGGAGCACGGTGTATTCGTGGCGGCCCTCGGCGCGGTAGTGGATGGTGAGCGCCGGATCGGCATAGAGGCCCGAGACATAGCCGAAGAACTCCTTGTGCTCCTCGGCCGTCACCTCGGATTTGGGGCGCATCCAGATGGCGCTCGCGGCATTGATCTGGGCGTAGGTGTCCTTCTCCTTCTCATCGGCGATCATGATCGGATGGGCGATGTGATCGGAGTAGCGGCGGACGATGTCGGCAAGGCGGGTGCGGTCGAGGAACTCCTCGGCGTCGTCACGAAGATGGAGCCTGACTTCGGTGCCGCGGCGATGCTGATGGCCGGGCGGCGCCGGCTCGACGGTGAAGGTGCCGGTGCCGTCCGAGCTCCAGATCCAGGTCTCGTCGGAGCCGGCCTTGCGGGAGATGACCTCGACGCGGGAAGCCACCATGAACGCGGAGTAGAAGCCGATGCCGAACTGGCCGATGAGGCGCGGCGCATTGTCGCCGGCGAGCGCCTCGCGCATGAAGGCCTCGGTGCCCGATTTGGCGATGGTGCCGAGATTGTCGATCAGCTCGTCGTGGCTCATGCCGATGCCGGTGTCGGTGACCGACAGACGCTTGGCGGCACGGTCGGGGGCGATGACGATGCGCAGCGCTCCCTCGCCCTCGAGCAGCGCCGGCTCGGCAATGGCCTGATAGCGCAGCTTGTCCAGGGCATCGGCAGCGTTGGAGATCAGCTCGCGGAGGAACACCTCGCGCTCGGAATAGACCGAGTGCACCATGAGCTGAAGAAGGCGGGAAACTTCGGCCTGAAAGGGACGGGTCTCGGCAACACCGGACGCAGATGCGACGTTGTCGGGCATGGTTTCAAATGGCTTCAAGAGGTCTGAGGTTCGCGTTACGCCATTGCTTTGATGGCCGATATCGGCGGGACGGGTCGCAACGTCAAGAGGGCCGTGCGCGCGAAATAAAAAGCGGCCGGAGGGATCCGGCCGCAAAAGGGGAGTTCGCCTGATCTTTCGACATGCGAACCTGGGGACAAGTTGGTCCGGCTTGCCACAGGGCAACAACGGGGGCTGGGGGGCTTGGTTTCCGCGGCCGCCCTGGACAAACCGGACCAATGAGGCAACGTGGAAAATCTCGCTTCGGAATGGGATTTGAGCTTGACTGCTTCGGGGCGAAATTAAGAAATCAGTGCAGGCGCGCGTCCGTCCTTATCTTCGGGCGTTCGCCCCTTCGAGGAATCAGGCCTTGGATGACACCGAGCGGATAGTTCGGCTCCCCCCGCAGATCTCTGGCAGCGCGGGGGAGGAAGACAACGCCAGGGCAGCGGGCGGGCGGCCGATTGCGTTCGACCGGCAGGAATTGTTCGAGATCCTCAGTCTCTATGGGCGGAAGGTGGCGCAGGGGGAGTGGCGCGACTATTCGATCGATTTCGGGCGGGAGACGGCAGTGTTCGCGGTGTTCCGGCGGACCAGCGAGGTGCCGCTCTACCGGATCGAGAAGACGCCCCGGTTGTCGCGCCGGCAGGGCGCCTATGCGGTGGTGGCGCAGGGCGGACTCGTGCTGAAACGCGGCCACGACCTCCGGCAGGTGCTGAGGGTGCTGCTGAAAGGGCCGAAGCTGCAGCAAACGATCTGACATGGAAAAGGGCCTCTGGAGGATCTCCAGAGGCCCGGATCGGTATCGCTCGGGGCGTTCAGCGCTACTCACTGCTGCGCATGATGCCGAGAATGTTCAGGATGTTGATGAAAAGCGTGATGAAGCTGCCATAGAGCAGGAAGGCGCCGAAAATCGCCTTGCCCTGGGCAATGCCGATGGCGTCGCCCTCGGTGTACATCTCCTTGATCTGCTGCGTCTCGAAGGCGGTCACGCCGGCGAACAGCAGCACCACGATGGCCGAGGTCACCAGGCTCATCATCGTGCTCTGGAAGAACACGACGTTAACCAGCATGGCGATGATCAGGCCGATCGACGCGATCAAGAAAAACGTGCCGAAAGCCGAGAGATCACGCTTGGTGGTGTAGCCGACGAGACTGGTGGCGGCGAAGGTCACCGCAGTGATCCCGAGGGCCCTGATGATGAGATCAGGCGCTTGGCCAAGGTAAAGGGCGATCATGGGCGAAATGAACAGGCCCCATAGCGCGGCATAACCCCAGTAAGCGGCATGCGCCATGGTGGTATTGCCGGAGAAGATCAGGCGCGGCGCAAAGAAACCAAGGCCGAGCAGGCCAAAGAACAGCACCCATTTCATGGGGCCGAGCGCCACCGCCTGCATGAGGGCCGGGTTCGCCGCCACGAGCATGGACACCAGCGCCGTCACGGCAACGCCAAGAGCCATGTAGTTGTAAACGCGAAGCATGTACGACCGCAGGCCCTCGTCGACTTCGCGAACCCGCGCGCCGGCCTGGGTTTGCGCAACGGTCCTGTATCGGGTCTCGACCATTTGAAACTCCCTCGTCACAGCCATAGCGCTGCGATGTGCGAATATGGGGAAGCCCGGGGAGGCTTGCAAGCGCGGATGGGGAGGATTGCCGAAATTTCAGATGATTAGACGGCGGCGCGCAGCGAATAGGCCTCCTCGATTGCATAGGGACCGCCGCCGCGGGAAGGGCGGGAAGAAAAGAGCACGAACCGGCTCACTTCGAAGGGCCGGCTCTCATAGAGGTTGTGGGACGCGATATAGTCGTGAAGGCTGTCGAGACGGGTTTCCTTGAGCCGGGCAATCGTCACATGGGGGGTGAATTTCCGCTGTTCGGGGGGCAGGCCCAGCATCTGGCAGATCCGCTCATGGGTCGCCTGGAGTCGCTTCAGGTCCGCACCCTCGGCGGCAGCACCGACAAACAGGGCGTGCGGCTTGTTGCCGCCGAAAGTGCCGACGCCCTTGAGCCTGATGCGGAACGGCCGGGCCACCACCGTGTCGAGGGCATCGGCGATCTCATGCGCGAGGCCGTCCTCGATGTCGCCGATGAAGCGCAGGGTGATGTGGAAAGATTCGCGATCGATCCAGCGGGCGCCCCAAACGCCGCCGCGCATGAGTTCAAGCTCAAAGGCAATATCGGGGGGAATCTCAAGGCCGGTGAAGAGACGCGGCATGCTGTCCTCCTCATCGTCGTGAAGCCGAATCAGCTTCGCAACATCAACGCTACACGTAATTTGACCCGGCGCAACCGGATCAAACGAATTATTATGTGGTGTCAGTGTGTTGATTTGCCGAGAGCCGAGATCACGGCAGGCAGAATGCGGATGACGATCGCCTCGACGCCGGCCGCCGTCGGATGCATGCCGTCCGGCTGATTGAGCCGCGGGTCGCCGGCGACGCCGTCGAGAAAGAACGGGTAGAGCGGCACTCCGTGGCGGCCGGCAAGCTCGGGATAGATTGCGTCAAAGGATCTCGCATAGTCCGCCCCCATGTTCGGCGGTGCCCGCATGCCGACGAGCAGCACCGCGATGTTGCGCGCCTTGAGACGGCCGAGCAGCCGGTCGAGCGCGTCGCGGGTGACGGCGGGGTCGACCCCGCGAAGCGCGTCATTGGCGCCGAGCTCGACGATGACCAGCGCGGTACCGTCGGGAACCGCCCAGTCGAGCCGGGCGGCGCCGGCCGAGGCGGTGTCGCCCGAGACGCCGGCATCGGCGACCTTGGCATCGATGCCTTTCTGGACCAGGGCCGATTCAAGACGGGTGGCGAAATCTTCACCCTGCGCCAGGCCAAAGCCGGCGGTGAGGCTGTCGCCGAGGGCGACGATCTGCAGCGGGGCGGCGCTTGCCGGGAAGGTGGCAGCGAGGAGGAAGGCGAGGACGAGGATGGGGAGCAGGGGCATGGAGTCGCGAATAGTGGGTGGGCAGTCGGCAATGGGCAATAGGCAGTAAGCGTGCCCGAGTGCCTCCTGCCTATTGCCTCATCCCCCTCGCATAACCGCGCCGGCCAGCCTATGTAGCGCAGCGTGAACAGAGCGGTTTTCCTCAATGATGTGCGGGTCACACAGCCGAGCCGGGCCGGCCCGGTGGCGATTCTCAGGGGCTGCGATCTCGTGGCGGAGGCCGGCGAGGCGGTGGGATTGGTCGGGCCGTCAGGATCCGGCAAGACCACCATCCTGATGGTGGTTGCCGGACTCGAGGCGGTGACGGGTGGGGCGGTCGAGGTGGCGGGTCAGGATCTCACCGGGCTCGATGAGGATGCACTGGCGCGGTTCCGGCGCGACCATGTCGGTATCGTGTTCCAGGCGTTTCACCTGATTCCGGCAATGACGGCACTCGAGAATGTGGCGGTGCCGCTCGAATTTCGCGGGCTTGCTCAAGCACGGACGATCGCGCGGGAGGCACTCGAGTCGGTCGGGCTCGGCCACCGGGTCAGCCATTATCCGGGGCGGCTGTCGGGCGGCGAGCAGCAGCGGGTGGCGATCGCACGGGCGCTCGCCGCCGGGGCACAGGTCATCCTCGCCGATGAACCCACCGGCAATCTCGATCAGGAGACCGGCCAGAAGATCATCGAGCTATTGTTCGCCCTGCAGCGGGAACGCGGCACGACGCTTCTCCTCGTCACCCATGACCATGATCTGGTGAAGCGTTGCGACCGGGTGCTCGAGGTTCGCGACGGGCGGATCGGCGCAGCGGAACAACGAGTCGCATGATCGGGCTGGCGGCGCGTCTGGCGTTCAGGGAGCTTCGCTCGGGATTGCAGGGCCTCGGGCTGATGGTGGCGTGCCTGGCGCTCGGCGTCAGCGCCATCGCGGTGGTCGGCGCGCTGTCGGCAGCGATTGCGCGGGGACTGTCGGAGCAGGGTCAGCCGCTGCTTGGCGGTGATCTCGAATTTGCGGTGATGCATCGCAGCCTCACCGCACCGGAGCAGGCCTTTCTCAGGGCGCGCGGACAGGTGAGCACGGTGGCGACGCTGCGCGGCATGGCCTCGGCCAAGGGTGAGCGAGCGCTGGTCGAGGTCAAGGCGGTCGACCCGATCTATCCATTGTACGGCACGGTCAAGCTCAGCGACGGCAGCGATCTCAATGCGGCGGTGGCAAAGCGCGGCGAGCGCTTTGGCGCGGTGGCAGATGCGGCGCTTCTCGGCAAGCTCGGGATCGGCCCAGGCGATATGATCCAGCTGGGGAATCAAGAGTTCGAGCTCAGGGCGGCGCTCGTCAGTGAGCCTGACCGGGTGGCCGATGGCTTCGCGCTCGGTC
>JBKOZY010000010.1:0-2851 GCA_046726135.1 Pseudomonadota bacterium
ACTGCCCACTGCCTACTGCCTACTGCCCACCGCCTACCCCCTCTTCGGCCGACCTCCCTCAGGCAGGACGTCGAAGGCGATCGAGATCCGCCGCTCGCGCGAGCGGAAAGGCACTGTGGCGTGATAGAGATAGGACGGGAACAGCACCATCATGCCCTCCCGCGGCTTGATGGTGCGCGACGGGAAGGCTGCCTTGAGGCCGAGCTCCTCGGGCGGCCGCCCCGCTTCGAAGCCGCCAAGGATCACCCCGTCGCGGCCATTGTCGTCGCTCGCGATCTCCTGCGGGATGGTGACGTAGTAGCAGCCCGACAGATAGCCATCGACATGGACATGCGGCTGCTGGTTGCCCTCCCCCTCGAGCACCGCTGCCCAGGCGGTGATCTCGACGGCGCGCGGCCGGTGCGTCAGAAATGGATGCCGGTCCGCCCCGGCGGTCGCGGCGAAATAGCTGTCGACCGAGCGGCGCATGATCCGATGCAGATCCTCGATCGGGCCGCCTTTGCCGTCGGGCTTGAGATTGGCGATCCGCAACGCCGGATGATGCCAGGTCGGGTGGTTCTCGGGCGGCATCGCGAGCTTCGGATGGGCCAGCACTTCGGCCTCGAGCGCCCGGTTGAACTGGTCGAGCGAATGATAGCCTGGCGGCACCTCGATGGTCTCGACCCGCATGAACCGGTCGAAGTCGATGAGCCGCTCCGCTTCGGCGCGGCGTCCCGTTTCCGTCAGCAGCAGCGCCTTGAACGACAGGGCCTCGATGCTTCCCGGCATCGCCGCGAGCCAGTCCTCCGCCGTCGCGAGCGCCGCCGCCGGATTGCCGGTCGCGATCAGCGCCGCGATCAGATTGTTGTAGACGCCGCCGGTTCGCCAACCGCGCCCCAGCGCCTGGCCGTAGCCGTCGATCGCCGCCGCCAGGTCGCCATTCTTGTGCAAGGCGATGGCGAGCGACGACCACGCCTCGCCGCTGTCCGGCGCCATGGCAATGGCGGACTTATAGGCGGCAATCGCCTCGCCGCGCCGGCCGAGCCGCTCGCAATGGTCGCCCTCCGCCACCGCCAGCTCCGCATTATTGGGAAAGCGGGCCCGGCCCTTGCGCAGCATCTCGCCCGCCTGGTCGAAGGCGCGGGCGCCGGAATAATGGCGCGCCAGTGCCAGAAAGGCTGCCGGCGCCGCCGCCGCCCGGTCGAGAACGCCGGCGGCAAGGTCGAGATGGCCGACCGCTTCGCTCGCGCGCCCCTGCCTCAGCTTGGCCATGGCGGCGATCATATGGGCCCTCGGCAGGACCGGCTGGACCGCGAGCGCCGGCCTGAGAACCGTGAGCGCGCCTTCCGGATCGCAGCCCTTGAGGAGCGACTCGGCATGCTGCATCGCGGCCACGAGCTCCTGGTTCATTGCATGTCTCCGGTATGACGATATCCCTGGGGGAAGGTTAAAGCATTCCGGAGGCTAGCGGAATCGCCACGCGCACGCCTTGAGGTGCATTCATCCACCGTCTCTGCTATGCCATTGAAAACAACCGAGGTTCCTCGAGGATGACCGAACCCGATCTCATCGTCATCAATGGCAAGCTCGTGACGATGGACGATGCCTTGGCGCCGGCGACCGCGCTGGCCATCGCCGGCAACCGCATCCTGGCGCTCGGCGACACCGCGGCGGTCAGGACGATGGCCGGTCCACGGACGCTCATCGTCGATGCTGCCGGCGCCTCGGTGCTCCCCGGCTTCATCGAGAGCCACATGCATCTCTTCGCCGGGGCGGCCGAGCTCGATCATCTGCAGCTGGCCGGCGTGACCGGTCGGGAGGCGCTGACCGGCGCCATTCGCGACCATGCGGCGAAGCATCCCTCAAAGCCCGTGCTGCTGGCGCAGGGAGCGGACTACAACATCCTCTCGCAGCAGCGGCGGGTCACCCGCCATGACCTCGACCAGGCGATCCGCGACCGGCCCTTCGCCATGGCCGCCGCCGACCACCATACGATCTGGGCCAACACCCTGGCGCTCGAGCGGACCGGCCTTCTTGCCGGCAGGACGCTCGCCCCCGGCCATGAGATCGTGATGGGCCCGGACGGGCTGGCAAGCGGCGAGCTGCGCGAGATCGACGCCTTCGCGCCGATCCTGCGGCTGGCCGGACTCGGGCGCGAATCGGCGGGCCTCGTCACCGGCGGCGAGCCCGAGCCCGCGCCGACCGCGGTCGAGCGCGCCGCCGACCGCGAGCTCCTGAAGCGCGGCCTCGCCTGGTGCGCCCGCCACGGCATCACCAGCATCCACAATATGGACGGCAACCTCTATACCCTGGCGCTGCTCGAGGAGATCGAAGCCGAGGACGCGCTGATCTGCCGGGCGCGCGTGCCCTTCCACATGAAGAGCTTCATGCCGCTCGAGGCGCTCGAAAAGGCGCGTGCCATGACCGAGCGCTATTGCTCCGACACGCTGTCGTCGGGCTTCGTCAAGGTCTTCTATGACGGCGTGCTCGAAAGCTGGACGGCGGCGATGATCGAGGATTATGCCGACAAGCCGGGCACCCGCGGCGTGCCCCTGTTCACCCCTGAGCATTTCGCCGAAGTTGCGGTCGCCGCCGACCGGCTGGGGCTCCAGATCGCGGTGCATTCGATCGGCGACGCCGCGGTGCGGGCGGTGCTCGACGGCTATCAGGCGGCGGCCGCCGCCAATGGCCGGCGCGACAGCCGCCACCGCATCGAGCATATCGAGGTCATCCATCCTGCCGACATCCCGCGCTTCCGCGAGCTCGGCGTCATCGCCTCGATGCAGCCGCGCCATGCCCCGGGCACCATGGGGCTGCCGCTCGAGCCAACCGTGTCGCGCATCGGCGTCGGGCGCTGGCCCTGGTCCTATGC
>JBKOZY010000011.1:0-8889 GCA_046726135.1 Pseudomonadota bacterium
CCATAGGATCACTCCTTGTCCTCGATCTGCGGCTTGCGACGCTTCTCTTCGGTCGTCGCGTGCGCCGTTTCGACATCGTCCTTGTCCAGAGGTTCGCACCCGCCGTAAAGCTCGGCCTGATACTGCTGTGGACCTCAGGGCTGGGGTTGCTGTTCTTAAGCGCCGTGAATGCGCCGCAGCTCCTTGTCGATCCGAAGCTTCATGCCAAGTTGATCATCGTCGTGATCCTCACGATCAACGGCATCCTCGTCGAGAAACTCTGCCTGCCGGCTCTATCGCGAAATGAAGGGCGTGGATTGTTCGGATCCTTCAAGCGGGTGGCACGCTTCCAGCTCATTACGATCGCGGCAATCTCGGCCGTGAGCTGGTACTTCGCAACGTTTCTCGCGTTGGCGAACAGGATGCATTTCAGTTTCGCCGTGGATGCTGCAAGGATCCTTCAATATTATGGATGCACGCTTGCTTTGGCGATCCTTATCGGCGCCCTGATGGTGCAAAGGATGCCGCGCAGCGCCGCAGCATCGGGGCTCGATCCTTCGCCAGCGCTGAGGCGGAGGGACGCCAAGCCGCATCAAGCCAGGAAGTCGCGGTCCTCCCTGCGCAAGCGCGTCCGCACCGCGTTTTTCGGTGTCGCGGCTTCCAGTCTCGTGATCAACCTGCTGACGCTTACCACGGCAATTTTCATGATGCAGATCCTCAACCGAGTCCTGACCGGCCGGAGTCACGACACTCTCGTCTATCTCTCGCTGATCGCGGTCATGGCCGTGGCCCTGCTCTGCGCCTTCGATATCATGCGACGTCGAATGCTGATCCGGCTGGGTGGCTGGGTCCAGCGCTCGCTGTCACCGCTTGCGTATCTCAAGGAGCTCGAGAACACGCGATCCGCCATGCCCTACTCCACCGAACTCTTGCGCGAGCTGGGCATGCTCAGAGCTTTCCTTTGCAGCACGAGCATCGTGGCATTGTTCGATGTCCTCTGGATACCGGTGCCCCTGGTCGTCCTTTATGCGCTCAGCCCATTGCTTGGACTCATCGCATCGATCGGGGCCGTTCTGCTGATCGGTTTTATCTATGTGGCAGAGCGGTTCGCCGGAAGGGTGTCGAAGGATGCCGAAGCAGCCTCAATGAATGGATCGCGCGACGCCGAAATGGTGTTTCGCAATATTGACGTCATTCACTGCATGAACATGGGAGCCGGGCTGGTCAAAAGCTGGCGCGAGACAAATGAGGAGGCAGCACAGCTGAACGATCAGGCCAGCAACCGCTCAGCTCTGGTGGTCTCTGTTTCCAATTTCCTCGAGCTCGCCATTCAGATTTCGGTGATTGGCGCAGGTGCCTGGCTCGTGCTCAATCATCAGCTGACCATCGGAGCAATGATTGTCGCAGCTCTCATCGTGGCACGCGCCCCGATATCCATTGCTCAATCGGCCGGCACTTGGCAACGTGCCAGGGTGGCGCGGCAGGCGTGGCGGCGCATACACGATAATCTCGGCCAGAAGCCGTCGGATGGTCAGACTTTGTTGTTGCCGCGACCATTCGGCCATCTGACGATCGAAAGCCTGACCTATGCACCGCCGAACGTGGAGGATCCGGTGATCCAGGCTCTGAGTCTGGATGCGCGGCCAGGCGAGGTGCTGGCAATCACAGGACCGTCCGGTGCCGGCAAATCGACATTGGCCCGGCTGATGTTGGGCTTGGCACCATGGCAGGAGGGAGCCATACGGCTCGATGGAATCGATATCTCGATGATCGATCACCGCCAGATCGGACAGCACATCGGCTATTTGCCACAGGAGGTCGAGCTCCTTCCGGGGACGGTCTACCGCAACATCGCACGGATGAGCGAGGGGAGCTCGAACGATGCGATCGAGGCAGCGCATCTGGCAGGAGCGCACGAAATGATCCTGCGGCTCCCGATGGGCTACGACACGATCATCGGCCTTGAAGATTGCGGGCTTTCGAGCGGAGAGCGGCGGCGCATAGCCCTCGCACGCGCATTCTACGGTCGTCCGGCATTGCTCGTGCTCGACGAGCCCAGTGGCAGCTTCGATATGAATGGCGAGAGGGCCTTCGCACAGGCGCTCAGCGCGTTCAGAGACATTGGCACAACCATCGTGATTCTGGTCAATCAACCAGGGCTTCTGACGTATGCGGATCGGATTGCCGTGTTGAACGGTGGGCGGCTCTCGATGATCGGATCGCGCGACCAGGTCATGTCACACATGGCGCGACCGGGCTCTCGGCGCCGCGGACCTCCCTATATGAGAATCATTCAATAGGGCTGCCCTGGGGGACGTGCACCAATCCCTCAAGGATCCATGGCAGATCCTTGCCGGTCCGGTAACGCTCGCAGGCGGGACAGAACGGTCTCGATGACCTCGATCGCTGCCGACTTGTCGTGCTTTTGCAGGTCCAGCAGAATGCGCAAGCCGTCGCGTTCGTCGCGGATGACGCGTTCTTCGTCGACCACATCATCATAGAGGCCGAGGACCCTATAGTTGCGGATCGGCTTGGCAAACCCCTTGACCTGGACGGGCTCCTGCTCCTCGGCCGGCACGATGTCCTTGACCAGCGAATAGGTCTCGTGGGTCATCAGTATGCCGCCAGGCTCGGCGTGGGACTGCAATCGCGAGGCGAGGTTCACCTCGTTGCCGATGATCGTGTAGTCCATTCGATCGGCGCTGCCAAAGTTGCCTACAGTGCAGTAGCCGGTGTTGATGGCCATGCGCACCTCGAACGGCCGCTGCTGCCCTGCCTCCCGCCACTCGCGCTGCAGCTCTCGCATGCGGCGCTGCATTGCGACGGCCATGCGAATGCAGGCTTCCGCATCCTGCCTTGCACCCTTGCTCTCGGGGTCGCCGAAAAAGAGAAGCATGGCATCGCCGACGTACTTGTCGATCGTCGCTCCATGCTCGAGCGCGATCTTCGACATCTCGGTCAGATAGTGATTGAGCAGACCGGTGATCTCCTCGGGCTCCAGAGTCTCGGTGATCGACGTGAATTCGACGATGTCGGAGAAGAACACGGTGAGCTTTTTGCGATTGGAAGCGATTTCAACGCTCCGATCGCCGGTGAATATCGACGCGTAGACCTGCGGGGACAGATACTTGGAGAGCTTCGAGGACAACACCTCGAGCGCCTGGTTCTTGCTCGTGACGAGAGCGTGGGCCTGGTCAGCTTCCTGCTTGGCGGCGAGGATCTCCGCTTCGGCGTGCTTGAGCTCCGTGATGTTGGTGTAGACGGCAACGGTGCCGCCATCGTCGGTCTTGCGTTCGTTGATCTGGACCCAGAGACCGTCGCTGCGGCGCTGAATATGCGGTCCAGCCGGATTGCGATGCTTGGCCAGCCGTTCAGCGACCCACTCCTCGACACGACCCCCGGCCTCTTCGATCGTCCCGCGTTGGACGGCGGAGCGAATGATCGCCTCATAGGGTGTGCCGGGGCTCGGGGCGGCAAGTCCAGGATAGAGCAGCTCGCTGTAGGTGCTGTTGCAGAGGAGCAATTTGTCCTCGGCATCATAGAGGACGAACCCTTCCGAAATCGATTCGATCGCGTCGGTCAGTCGGCGTTCGACCTGCTGGAGAGCGATCTCAGCGTTTCTTTGCGCCGTGATATCGCTCCACGAGCCGACCACCTCGACCGGCTGGCCGTCCTTGTCGCGGATCAGATGCCATTCGTCGTGCACCCAGCAATAATTCCCGTCCCGCTTGAGGAAACGATATTCGACGGCGTGGCGACCCCTCTTGAACAGTTGCTCGAATTGGGCCTCCACCCCGGCAAGCTCGTCGGGATGCACGCAGCGCCGCCAGAAGTCGGCGCTCTCGAGATAGTCGTTAGGCTCGTATCCAAGCAAGTCCTTGACATTGTCGCTGATGAAGGTCGGCCCATAATCGCCGCTCGCCTTGAAACTGTAGATCACCGACGGCGAGGACACGAGGACATGAACGAGACGGTTCTGCGCTGCGACAAGAGCTTCGCCGACATGCTTGCGGGCGGTTATGTCGCTCCAGGCGCCGATCACCTCGATCGCGTCGCCGGCCTCGTTGCGAACCAGATACAGCTCGTCACCGATCCAGCAATAATTGCCATCCTTCTTGCGGAATCGGTATTCGTTGGTGAGGTGCCCTTCCTCGAACAAGCGCGGCATGGCGCTCAAGATGCGGGGCAAGTCATTGGGATGGACCCGGCTCTGCCAGAACTCCGGACTGTCGAGATACTCCTGGGGTTCGTAGCCCAACAGAATCTTCAGATTCTTGCTGATGAAGGTCGGGCCATAGTCGTCTGTCGCCTTGAAGCTGTAGATCACCGCCGGCGAGCGGGAGATCAGGTGCTCGAGACGGAGCCGGGTGGCGGCGACGGCCTCCTCGGCCGCCTTGCGTTCGGTGATGTCGCTCCAGGAGCCGACCACCTCGTCCGGGTCACCGCTCTTGTCATAGATGAGGCGCAGCTCGTCCCTGACCCAGCAATAGTTGCCGTCCTTCCTCAGGAACCGGTACTCGAAAGCGTGATGGCCCGTCTCGAACAATTGGCCGAACTCGCCCTCGACCCGCGGCAGGTCGTCGGGATGGACGCAGCTGCGCCAGAAATCCGGGCTGTCGAGATAGTCGCGTTGCTCATAGCCCAGCCAGTCCTTGATGTTCTGGCTGACAAAGGTCGGGCGAAAGTCCCCCGATGCCTTGAAGCTGTAGATCACTGCCGGCGAAGAAGCCAGCAACTGGGCGACATGGGCACGAGCCGCGGCGACCGACTCCTCGGCCGCCTTGCGCTCGGTGATGTCGCTCCAAGAGCCGACGACCTCGTCCGGGTCGCCGCTCTGGTCATAGGTGAGGCGCAATTCGTCGCTGACCCAGCAATAGTCGCCGTCCTTCTTCAGGAAGCGGTATTCGAAGGTGTGGCGACCGTGTTCGAACAGTTGGCCGAATTCGCCCTCAACGCGTGCGAGATCGTCCGGATGGACGCAGCTGCGCCAAAAATCCGGGCTGTCGAGATAGTCGCGTTGCTCATAGCCCAGCCAGTCCTTGATGTTCTGGCTGACAAAGGTCGGTCGAAAATCGCCCGATGCCTTGAAGCTGTAGATCACCGCCGGCGAGGAGGCGAGCAGTTGCTCGACATGGGCGCGGGTTGCAGCGGCCGATTGTTCAGCGGCCTTGCGCTCGGTGATGTCGCTCCAGGAGCCGACCACCTCGTCCGGTTCGCCGCTCTTGTCATAGACGAGGCGCAATTCGTCGCTGACCCAGCAATAGGCACCGTCCTTCTTGAGGAAGCGATATTCCAGGGTGTGGCGGCCATGCTCGAAGAGGTGGCCGAACTCGCTCTCGACCCGCGCCAGATCGTCGGGGTGGACGCAGCTGCGCCAGAAATCCGGGCTGTCGAGATAGTCGCGTTGCTCATAGCCCAGCCAGTCCTTGATGTTCTGGCTGACAAAGGTCGGGCGAAAGTCGCCCGATGCCTTGAAGCTGTAGATCACCGCCGGCGAGGAGGCGAGGAGTTGGGTCAACCTGGCGCGCGCCGCCGATTTCTGCTTCTCGGCGTCCTTGAGCGCGCTGATGTCGCTCCACGACCCGACCACCTCCAACGGTTCACCCCGGTCGTCGCGGATGAGATGCTGCTCGTCCTTGACCCAGCAATAGGTGTCGTCCTTCCGGCGGAAGCGATACTCCAAGGTGTTGAGGCCGGTCTCGAAGGTGAGCGAAACCTCGGCGTCGACGCGGTCAAGGTCGTCGGGGTGAACGCGGTCGCTCCAAAAGGTTGGATTTTCGAGATAGTCCTTCGGCGCATATCCGAAGAGCGGCTCGATACTGTCGCTGACGAATGTCGGGCGGAAATCGCCTCTTGCCTCGAAGCTGTAAATGACGCTTGGCGATGCACCGAGCAGGCGCGCCAGACGGGCTCGCATTTCGGCCTGCACCGCTGCTTCGAGATCGCGCGAAGAGGGAGCAGACGCCGCTGACGGCGAGGTCTTGGCTGTCGCGCCGCTGCCGTTTTCGAGGTCAAGGACCTGTTGCCACGCCAGACGGGTCGGTCGCGATTGGCCGTTCTCCCAACGGTTCACGGTTGCGAAGGACACTCCGATGCGCTTCGCCAGCTGCGTCTGGGTTGCTTGGAGGCGATCCCGGATGGCCCGGACGCGAACCGCATAGTCCGCGGGAATTGGACCAGATGTTTCCTGCATGGCGCGGCCTCCGACCCTTCGGAGCGTAGTCACCGCGCAATCGATGCGTCAAGTGTTATATAACAAGTGCAATATGATTGAATTCTTAGATCGATGTTGTAAAACGCTGACCTTTGCGGCGAAGCTTGGTGATCTCGGCGATGATCGACAGGGCAATCTCCTCTGGCGTGATGGCCCCAAGGTCGAGGCCGGCAGGTGCCCGGATATTTTCGAGGCTCGTCGGCGGGATACCGTCGGCGATCAGCTTGCGGCGCAGCGCCGCCATTTTCCGACGACTGCCGACAAAGCCGTGATAGGCGGCCTCGAGGGCGAGAGCGGCTTTCAGCGCCGTCTCGTCGCCCCTGCCCTGCGTCGAAACGACGATGAATCGCTCTCCCTTCTGCGCAGTGTCGACGGCAAAGCCATTGAAGAAGAAATCAACCTCGGGGACGTTCGACAGGTCGTCCAGCGGTGCGGCGAGAGCGACCTGATATCCAAGCGATTTCGCCTGCTCGGCAAGGGCCAGGGCGACCGGGCTTGCGCCCAAAATGACGACGAGCGGCCGCGGCAGGATCGGCTCGATGAAAATGTCCATCGTGCCTTGGCTCGGGCACATGTTGGTCTCGAACTTCACGCCCTCGCGGTCCTCGCCCGGCTTGACGCCAAGCTCATGGAGCAGGTTCTCCGGCCGGATCGATACCAGACGCGACTTGCCGTCCTGCAATGCCAGGCGGGCCGCTTTCAGCGTCGCACCGCGCGCGCAGCCACCACCGATCCAGCCCGCCTCGATACGACCGTCGGCGCGAATGACCGCCTTGGCTCCGGCCTTGGCAGCGGTCACCGAGACCGTTCGCACGACGGTTGCCAGTGCGAAGGGCTCTTCCGCTGCCCGCAAGCGCGAGACGAGATCGATCACGTCGACATGGGCGGTCATCTTCGGATCCTTCATAGCCGGGCCAGATAGGGCTCGAGCGCGGCAAGGCTCTTGAGCGTGTGCGCCGGCGCGAAGAGGTCGACATGCGGCAATGCTGCCCTGATGCCGGCAGCCTCCGGCGCATAACCCTCCCAGCCGAGCATGGGGTTGAGCCAGACGATGCGGCGACAACGCCGGGCGAGCGCTTCCATCTCGCGCCCGAGCAGCGCCGCATCGCCGGTCTCATAGCCATCGGATACGACCATCACGCAGGTCCGCGAATGGATGAGTCTGGCGGCATGCCAGCGGTTGAATGTTTGAAGGCTCTCGCCGATCCGGGTGCCCCCGCCCGCCCCCTGCGCCATGACCGAGAGGCGGTCGAGGGCGCGGGCCGCATCCTTCTCCTTCATGGCATCGGAGACATGGGCGAGCCTGGTGTGGAACAGAAATGCCTCGGCCTCGCGAAATTCGTCGAGCACGCCATGGATGAAGCGCAGAAAGACGCCGGTGTACATGCTCATCGAGCCCGATGCGTCGAGCAGGATGACGAGCCGCAGCGGCTTTTCCTTGCGGCTTCGCCTGACCAGACGGATCGGAACGCCGCCATGGGTGATATTGCGGTGAATGGTACGCCGGAGATCGAGCCGGTGGCCACGCCGGCGGGCAACATCCCGGCGGGTGAGCCGGGTGCGCATGACATGGGCGAGCCGCGCGGCGAGCGCATGAGCCTCAACGATATCGTCGGGATTGTCGAGCCTGCGAAAGTCGACCTCATCCAGGTTCTCGGTCGGCGAGGCACCCTCGGCACGTCCCTCACCGCTGCGATCCTCCTCGTCGGCACCAGCGTCGGAGGTGATCTGGTCGAGCGATCCGCGCGGTGCTTCGGCGCTGGCATTGTCGCGGATCGACTTGACGGATGGATTGTTCGCGCTGGCCGCAACGCCCGAGCTCGCCACCCGCGGGCGCACGCGTTTCCTCAGCCAGAAGGCATCAAAGAGACCGTCGAACTTGTCCCAATCGCTCTTGCGGGCCGAGAACAAATGCTTGAACGCCGAGCGCAGCACATCGGGCCGGTCGGCATAGCCCGCCGCCAGAATGGCAGCGGCATCCTGGCCCTCCCGCAGACCGACGGTGAAAGCGCTGTCCCGCAGCGTCCTGATGAAACCTGCCAGCCGCCCGGCCATCAGCTTGGAGACAGGATCGGGTTCAGTGCCGAGAGCAATGCGGCTCATGCGACCTTGCCCAGAATGCGGCCGGTCACCTCGCGGGTCACCCGGGCGCTGTCCTCGCGCGTCTTGAGAAGGCACATCATGGTCTCATGCACCACTTCAGGAGCATCGTGGAGATCGGCGATGTCGAGACCGACCAAGGCAGCGGCCCAGTCGAGCGTCTCGGCGACGCCGGGCACCTTGC
The DNA here is from genome assembly GCA_046726135.1 of Pseudomonadota bacterium. Taxonomy (GTDB): domain Bacteria; phylum Pseudomonadota; class Alphaproteobacteria; order Rhizobiales; family Aestuariivirgaceae; genus DATAFF01. The sequence continues at coordinate 8,478 of JBKOZY010000011.1, forward strand.
GCAAATCCTCCCTGCGGAGACGCTCGACCATGCGCGCGATCTGCAGTGCGAGTGCCGCACCGGCATGGGGGATGCGCGCCAGGATAATGCGGGCCTCGCGATCGACGTCGGGAAAATCGACGTAGTGATAAAGGCACCGGCGCCGCAGCGCATCCGACAGCTCTCGCGTTCCGTTCGAGGTGATCACGACATGGGGGATCGACAGCGCCTTGATGAGACCGAGCTCCGGGATCGAGATCTGCCAGTCCGAGAGGAGCTCGAGCAGGAACGCCTCGAACTCCTCATCGGCGCGGTCGATCTCGTCAATCAGCAGGATCGGCGGTTTCGGCCGGCGGATCGCAGAGAGCAGCGGGCGTTCGAGCAGGTACTTCTCGGAGAAGATCCGCTCCTCGAGATCGGCCGTCCCCTGGTC
>JBKOZY010000012.1:0-6326 GCA_046726135.1 Pseudomonadota bacterium
GTCGATGAAGGCGCTGACCGGCAGCATCGGCCAGCGGGCGAGCCGGGCGCTCAAGGCGGGCTGCGACACGCTGCTCCACTGCAACGGCAATTTCGCCGAAATGGTCCAGGTGGCGCAGGCTGCCGGCCCGCTTGCCGGCCAGGCTCTCGTCCGTGCCGACCGGGCGCGACGCAGCCGGCGGCCGCCGCAGCCCTTCGACCGCGAGCAGGCGCGCATCGCGATGAACCAGCTCATGGGCGAGCCGGCATGAGCGATGTCGACGCCGGCTGGCCGGATGGCGAAGGCCCGTTGCGGCGCGAGCCGCCGGCCGTCGCGGCGAGCGAGGAGGAGGCGCTGATCGTCGATGTCGCGGGATTCGAGGGCCCGCTCGATCTTCTTCTCGAACTGGCGCGCGGGCAGAAGGTCGATCTCAAGCGGATCTCGATCCTGGCGCTTGCCGAGCAATATCTCGCCTTCATCGCCGCGGCGCGGCAGCTCCGGCTCGAGCTTGCCGCCGACTATCTGGTCATGGCGGCGTGGCTTGCCTATCTGAAGTCGCGGCTGCTGCTGCCGCCGCCCCATGCCGATGGCGAGCCGCCGCCGGAGGATCTGGCGGCGCAGCTGGCATTCCGGCTGCAGCGGCTGCAGGCGATGCGCGAGGCCTCGACCATGCTGATGGCGCGAAACAGGCTCGGCCGCGACGTGTTCGGGCGCGGTGCGCCGGAACCGCTGGTGATCGATCGCCAGCCGGCCTATGCCGACAATCTGATCGATCTGCTCAAGGCCTATGCGCAGCGGCGGCAAAAGAACGTCACCGCCCGCGATTATCGGGTGGTGCGCCAGCCGGTGCTGGCGGTGGCGGAAGCGCGCCGCATTCTCGAGAGGCTGATCGGCGGGACCTCCGAATGGGGCCGGTTCGACGCCTTTCTTGCCGATTATCTGCGCGAGCCGGCGAAGCGCTCGTCGGTGCTCGCCTCGAGCTTGACGGCGTCGCTGGAAATGGCACGAGAAGGTGTCCTCGAGCTGCGCCAGGCCGGCGCCTTCGGCCCGCTCTATCTGAGACGCAAGCCATGACGGCGAGCAGCGCGCTTGCCGACATCATCGAGCGTCTCAAGCGGCGCGAACAGACGGCGGCGCGCCAGGAAGCGCGGCCGCCGCCGCTGCGCAGCATCCCGGAGCCGGCGCAACTCATCCGCATCGTCGAGGCGCTGCTGTTCGCCGCTGCGGAGCCGCTGTCGACCAGCGATGTCGCGGCGGCCTTGCCGGAGGGCAGCGACGTCCCGGCGCTGCTTGGCGAGCTGCAGCGCGCCTATGCGCCGCGCGGCGTCAATCTGGTGCAGGTCGCCGGCAGATGGACGTTCCGGACGGCCGAGGATCTCAGCCATCTGATGCGGCGCGAATCCGTCGAGCCGCGCCGGCTGTCGCGGGCGGCGCTCGAGACGCTCGCCATCATCGCCTATCACCAGCCGGTGACCCGCGCCGAGGTCGAGGCCATCCGGGGCGTCGCCATGTCGCGGGGCACGCTCGACCAGCTGCTGGAGATCGGCTGGGTCAGGATGAGGGGGCGCCGGCGCTCGCCGGGGCGGCCGGTGACCTATGGTACGACCGACAGTTTCCTCATGCATTTCGGCCTTAATGCGATCGCCGATCTGCCAGGTCTGCAGGAGCTCAAAGGGGCCGGTCTTCTCGATGCGAACCTCCCGCCCGACTTCGATATTCCGACGCCGCGAGACGATCCCGATCTCGCCCCCGACGAGGATGCGCTTGACGATGAGGAACCCGAGGTGGCGCTCGAGAAGGATCAGGCCGAGCCGCCGGAGGATGAGGTCGATGAGGATTTGCAATAAATGCGTCGCGACCCTATTTCTGGGGTGCGCGGCAGCGGCGCCGAAGGCCCGTCCTGGTTGCGGCTCAGACGCCTTTTTGTCATAGTGCGCGGCCAAGCGGTCCCCTGCCGGTTGCCCTAGGGCTAAAGCGGCATCGAAGGAGTTGAATTATGGGTACTTTTTCGATTTGGCATTGGCTCATCCTGCTCGTCGTCGTGCTGGTCCTGTTCGGTGGCAGCAACAAGATCTCCAACATGATGGGCGACGTTGCGAAGGGCATCAAAAGCTTCAAGCGCGGCCTGCAGGACGATGAGTCGAAGCCGGCCGACAGCACCGTTCGGACCATCGACCACGATGCCGAAGCGCCACTTAAAACCGAGGCAAAGCGCGAGGCGCAGGGCTGAGCGCGCGACAGGGGGCGAAGCGGCGAGCGGGCCGACGGCGCTGCCGATTTTGACCGGATTGCCCGTTCATGTTTGATTTCGGAGTGGGTTATACGGAACTTCTGGTGATCGCAGTGGTCGCCCTGATCGTCGTCGGGCCGAAGGACCTGCCGAAGCTCTTGCGACATCTCGGACAGTTCACGGCGTCAGTGCGGCGCATGGCGGCGGAGTTCCAGCGCCATCTCGACGAGGTGGCGCGCGAGGCGGACGTCGACAAGGTCACCTCCGAGCTGCGCGAGGCGACAAAGTTCGATCTCGGCGAGGGCGACATCCGCAAGGCCGCCGCCGATCTCAGGACGGCGTTGGAGAACACCGCACCGGCGGCCGACCCGCATGCACCGGCGCCGGTATCGTCAGCCTCGCCGCCTCCTGACGCCAGCACGCCGGAGGCATTGCCCGAGGCGTCGGCGCCAGAGATCCCGGCGCCAGAGATTCCGGTGCCAGAGGTCACATCCCCAGAAGTCACAGCTCCAGAGGTCACGCCGCAGCCGGCTCCGGCCGACAAAGCGCCTGAAAAAGCCCTATGACCCAGGAGGACATCGACTCCACCCAGGCGCCGCTGATCGAGCATCTGATCGAGCTCAGGCAGCGGCTGATCTATTGCCTCATCGGCTTTGTCGCAGCATTCGCCTTGAGCTTCATCTTTGCCGGCAAGATCTACAATCTGCTGGTGATGCCGTTCTTCTGGGCGCTCGGGCAAGATTACAATCTCGAGCTCATCTACACCTCGCTGCCGGAGAAGTTCTTCACCGAGGTCAAGATCGGCATGTTTGGCGGGCTGTTCCTGGCCTTCCCGCTGATCGCCATCCAGATCTACCGGTTCGTCGCGCCGGGGCTCTATCGCAATGAGCGCAACGCGTTCCGCCCTTATCTGATCGCGACGCCGGTGTTCTTCGTTCTTGGCGCTGCGCTGGTCTATTTCCTCCTGATGCCGGTGGCGATCAAGTTCTTCGTCGGTTTCCAGCAGGGTGGCGGACACGAGCAGGCGGAGATCAAACTCCTGCCCAAGGTCAGCGAGTATCTCGACTTCATCATGATGCTGATCCTCGCTTTCGGCATCTGCTTCCAGATGCCGGTGATCCTGACCCTGCTCGGCCAGATCGGCGTGGTGAGCGCGTCGACGCTCAGATCGGGGCGCAAATATGCGATCGTCGCGGTGTTCGCCGTCGCTGCCGTCCTCACCCCGCCCGATCCGATCAGCCAGATCGCCCTCGCCATTCCGCTGATCGGGCTTTACGAGCTGGCGGTGCAGGCGGTGTCGTTCTTCGAGAGGCGCCGGGCGCTGGCGCAGGCGCGAGCCGAGCAGCTGCAGTCCTAGGCAGGTAGGCAGTAGGCAATAGGCAGTGCAAGAAGCACTACGACTGCCTATCTGCCTAATGCCTACTGCCTAGGCTCATTAGCCAAGACTTAACCCTATCAATGCATGATCGGAGCTCATGAGAGTCCGGTCAGTGTTATTTGCGTCTGTGTGTACCGTGTCGCTTGCCGCGGTAGCGGCGGTTAACGGTGCGGCGGCCGCCGAACCAGCAAGAGATGTCAACTCGCTCACCGAGGCGATCGAATCGCGGCAGCTCGATCCCGAGGCGCTGGCCAAGGCGCTGATCGATCGGGGTCTGGCCTATCAGGCGCGCGAACGCTTTCAGGACGCGATCGACGACTATTCCGCAGCGCTCCGGGTCGATGCGATGTCGGGGCGGACCCGCGCCATCCTCCTCTACAATCGCGGCCTCGCCTATCAACGGCTCAATTCTCAGGCGATGGCGATCGAGGACTTCACCAACGCGCTGTTTCTCGATCCCACTTTCGCCGAAGCCTTCCATGGGCGCGCCAATGCGCTGCGCCTCAGCCACCAATATCTGTTCGCGCTCGCCGACTACGAGAAGGCGCTGTCGCATGATCCGCCGGCGCCGCATCTCATCTATTTCGGCGAAGGCCTCACCTTCGAGGCGCTGCAGCGGCCGGAGGATGCCAAGCGCGTCTATGGCCGGGCCCTGGCGCTCAAGCCCGATTTCGCGGCGGCCCGCGACAGGATCGGCGCGCTGAACGGCACGATCGCAGTGGCGGCAGCACCGCGCAGCGATGTTGCGGCCGAGCCGGCATTCCGGCCGATCATGTCGGGCAACCATCCGATCGTGACCGGTGCCATCGAAGGACCGGACCTCACGGTCCGCAAGGTCGAGCAGCCGGAGGCGGTGGCGCCGAGCCAGGAGCTGCTGGCGGCGAGCGACCTGCCGCTGCCGCCGGCGGTCGAGGAGACGCCAGTGGAGCCCGAAATCCCGGCGCCTGCACCCGCAGAAAAGGTCACCCCGTTGGCACCGGCAGCGAAGGTCACGCCGTCGGCACCGGTGAAGGTCACGCCGTCGGCGCCGGTCAAGCGCGTCGCTCAGGCGCTGGCGACACCGGCGGTGAAGGCGCAGTCCGGATGGGTGGTGCAGCTCTCCTCGCAGCGCGACGAGACGACGGCCTGGAGCTCCTGGAAGAAGCTTCAGGCGTCGACCGGTGACTTGCTTGCCAATCGTGAGCCGGCGGTGGTCAGAGCCGATCTTGGAGCCAAGGGAATTTATTTCAGGCTGCAGGTGGGTCTCGACAGCCGCCGCGATGCGCAAGATCTGTGTGGCCGGCTCAAAGCCCGCGGCGCCAGCTGCCTGGTGGCGAGTCGGTAGTGTAGGCAATAGGCAGTAGGCAGTAGGCAATAGGCAGTAGGCTTATCCCGCCGACAGCAGCCTGATTGCCTCGTCGCGCTCGAACAGATAGAGCAGGTGGCGCAGCGCCTCGCCGCGCCGGCTCGCCAGCTTGGGATCGCGGGCCAGCACCAGCTCCACATCGTCGCGGGCGGCGCTCAGCAGCTCGCCATGCTCGGCAAGATCGGCCAGGCGAAAGGCCGGCATGCCGGCCTGGCGCGTTCCCAGCACCTCGCCCGATCCGCGAAGCCGCAGATCCTCCTCGGCGATGCGAAAGCCGTCCTCGGTGTCGCGCATGATCGACAGACGCGCCTTGGCGGTGTCGCCGAGCGGACCCTTGTAGATCAGCACGCAGGCCGACCGCCCGGTGCCGCGTCCGACCCGGCCGCGCAGCTGGTGAAGCTGCGCCAGACCGAAGCGCTCGGCGTTCTCGATGATCATGATGGTGGCATCCGGCACATCGACGCCGACCTCGATGACGGTGGTCGATACCAGCACGGCAAGGTCGCCGGATTGGAAGCGGCGCATCACCGCGTCCTTGTCGTCGCCCTTCATGCGACCATGGACAAGGCCAACGCGGTCGCCGAAGCGCGCCACCAGCGCTGCGTGACGCTCGACGGCAGCCGCTTCGTCAACGAGCTCGCTCTCCTCGACCAGCGGGCAGACCCAATAGGCGCGACCACCCTGGGCAATCGCAGCCGCCAGGCGGTCCACCACCTCGCCCAAGCGCTCGAGCGGCATGGTGCGGGTCTCGACCGGCTGGCGACCCGCCGGCTTCTCGGTCAGGCGCGACACGTCCATGTCGCCATAAAGGGTGAGCGCAAGGGTGCGCGGGATCGGGGTTGCGGTCATCACCAGGAGGTTGGCGCCCTGGCCGGCCTTGGCCTGCAGCGCGAGACGCTGATGCACGCCGAACCGGTGCTGCTCGTCGATGACCGCGAGGCCGAGGTCGTGGAACCCGACGCTTTCCTGGAACATCGCATGGGTGCCGATGGCGATGGTGGTCCGACCCGACGCGAGGCGCTCCAGGATGTCTTCGCGCGCCTGACCCTTCTCGCGGCCGGTCAGGAGGTCGATGGTGATGGCGCTCGCCCCGGCAAGGGGCTTGAGCCGCTCGAAATGCTGCCGTGCGAGGATGTCGGTCGGCGCCATCAAGGCGGCCTGGCACCCGGCCTCGGCACAGGCGGCCATGGCGAGCAGGGCAACGACCGTCTTGCCCGATCCGACATCGCCCTGGAGGAGGCGGATCATGCGCTGCGGCGCGGCGAGGCCGGCGCGGATCTCCTCGATGGCGGTGGCCTGCGAGCGGGTCAGCCGGTAGGGCAGGGCAGCGAGGAGGCGCCGGGCGAGCCTGCCATCGCCGCCGATGGCGCGGCCGCCCTTGCGGCGCATATGGG
>JBKOZY010000013.1:0-4191 GCA_046726135.1 Pseudomonadota bacterium
CAAATCCACTTTGAACCTCTTGCACGATCCATCGCGCAAGGTCGTCCTGGCCAACTCCGATCATCGCTACAGGTACCTTCACCTTTTTGAAGGTTTCAGACTGGAGAAGTTTTGGGGAGGCTTGGATACACTCAGCAACATAGTCCGGCACGGTTGCTTCCAAGGCTGCCCACAAGGACACCGCAGCGTGGCAGAAGGTGAGCGGAAACCCGTTCTTCACCTCTGCCATAGCCAGTTCTTCTGCGCGTCTGCTGGTCTCGATGGTGTCCTGTTTGTCCGGATCGTTCTTGTACAGGACGTGAGCCAGTCGGCCGGATCCACGGAGATGCTGGACTGCATAGATGGTGAGATACAGCACACGGTCCGTCTCCTCGATGAACTCAACTAATGACTGGAACGGTTTGTGTTCCGTTTGATTCATGCAGGTGCTCCCTCGTGATCGCACCACCCAGCGGGGGGACCGCACGGCGCTATCAGACACCGGCAAGTTCGACCCCCCATCCCGTCTCGCTATCGCTCGGCCGCCCTCCCCACCAGGGGGAGGGGGAAGGATGCAGCCGGCAATATGCCGAAAGTGAGTGCCAGACGCCCTACCGCCTACTGCCTCACCGCCCCATACCAACTCTCCCACATCGCCGTCATCCGGGTGGCGAAGCTCGAGGGTGGCTCGGCGAACAGCCGGCGGGCGAGGGGGCGTCCGCGCGCCAGGAGCGAATTGCGCCGGTCGTTGACCAGCTTGAGCGCCGCTGAGCGGTTCTTCACCTTGGACAGCGGCGATGCCGGGTCGTTGATCAGCGTTTCCATCTCGCAGAGATCGTTGAAGTCGCCGAGCACCTCGCGCAGCCGCTGCAGCTCCTTGACCCAGGCGGTGATGAGCGCCGGCCAGATCGGCTCGAGCATGTCGAGCTGATAGCGCAAATGAATGACCGATTTGCGCGCCTCATGGAGGATCGCCGGGTCGGCGCTCGACAGGCCCTTGTCGACCAGCCGGCGGGCCCGGGCATAGACACGGGCCATGCCCTCGACAAAGACCGCCATGTCGCATTGCGGCAGCTGCCAGCCATTGGCGGCGCCGCGCAGGCCGGCAATGTGGCGACGGGCGTCGCCGGCCGCCTGGTCGAACAGCTCGGGGCTCGAGCCCTGGGTCGCGATGCGCGAGGCGGCGCGGGCAATGTCCCTGACAACCACCAGATCGGCACCGTCGAGCCCGTCGGCCTTGAGCTTCTCGGCAGACTCGACCATGGCACCCATGCGGCGGGCCGAGGCGAGCGCCCGGCCGGCCTGACGCAGCGCGTCATTGCCCTTGTGGAAGGCCTCATCGCCAACGGCAACCCGGATCAGCCGCATGAGCGCGCGCAGGCTCTTGATGCGGCGCCTGGCGCGATGGACGGCCGCCGGACCCCGCTCGCTGCCCTCGCCGAGGTCGCGTTCGAGGTTCTTCAACCCGTTGCGCAGATAATCCTTGAGACCGTCGCCAGCCGACACCGATTGGTGGAGGGCCGCCATGGATCGAAAATCTCCATTCCGCAAGGACAATGGTGGACAGCGCCGATTATCAACCACCGCCTCATGGCGGTTGCAACAGGCAAAACAATATGAAACGCTTGAAGAGCCACGCAAATTCATCACGATGGCACGCCGTTCGGAGACCGCCATGTCGCTCAGGCTCCGGCTGATCGGAGCGATCACCGTCATCCTTCTCGCCAGCCTGACGCTGGGCGGGCTGATCACCACCTGGCATGCGCGCCAGAGCGTCGCGAGCGAGCTCCAGGCCGCCATGGTGGCCGGCAAGGTGGCGCTGCAGCGGGCCATTCTGGCGGCGTTAAGGTCGCCGCGGCCGGAGCAGTATCTGACGGAAATCGTGAGCCTTTTCGATGGCGACCGGCGGCTCGTGGTGACGCTGCGCAACCGCCGCGACGAAACGGTGATGGCATCGAGCCTGGCGCGTTCGCCGGTCGAGGCGCCGGGCTGGTTCGTGCGGCTGGTCGAGGGGCCGCTCACCCCGCTCAAGGTGGAGCTGCCGCTGCCGCTGACGGCTTTCGGCAATTTTCTCCTGGCCGCAGACCCGCATTACGACGCGGCACGGGCATGGCGCGACATGTTGACCAATCTCGCGGTGGTGGCGGTGTTCTTCGGGCTGGTGCTCGGGCTGGTGTCGCTGATGCTCAGCTGGTCGCTGAAGCCCCTGCACGGGCTGCTCGCGGCGTTCGAGCGCATCGGCAAGGGCGATTACGGGGTGCGGGTCAGCGAGTCGGGGCCGGCCGAGTTTGCCCAGGTGTCGAGCGGTCTCAACGCCATGGCGCAGCGGCTCGAGGAGATGGAGCGGCGGACGAGCCGGCTGCGCGGGCAGCTGCAGACCATCCAGGACGAGGAGCGGGCGGGGCTCGCGCGCGATCTCCATGACGAGGTGAGCCCGTCGCTGTTCGCCGTCGATGTCGATGCATCGCGGATCCGGGAGATGGCGGCGGCGGCAAACCCGCAGGCGCTCGGCGAGATTGTCGGGCGGGCCGAGGCGATCCGCAGCGCGGCCGAGCACATGAAGAAGCATGTGAAGGAGATCCTCGGGCAGCTCCGGCCCGCCAACGTCGTGCAGCTCGGGCTTGAAAGCGCGCTTCAGGACCTGGTTCAGGGCATGCGGCGGCGCCATCGCGATGTGGCGTTCGGCGTCAACATCGCGGGCTCGACCTTCGGCAGCGACCTCGACAACGTCATCTACCGGATCATCCGCGAGGGGGTCAGCAATGCGCTGCGGCACGGCCGGCCGTCGCGCATCGCGATCGATGTCGGCGAGACGACCGAGGGCGCGGTCGAGGTCAAGGTCAGCGACAATGGCCAGGGGCTCGATCCCAAGGCGCGCAGCTTCGCCGGGTTCGGCATTATCGGCATGCGGGAGCGCATCGCGGCACTTGGCGGCGGGCTCAGACTCGAGGATGGTGGGCCGGCCGGCGGCTGCGTGCTCAAGGCGGTGATCCCGCTTTCCGGGATCGCGCGGCAAGGGCCGTCGGAGCCGGAGATGAAAGGGGCTGCGGAATGAAGATCCTGGTGGTCGATGATCATGCGGTGGTGCGGGAGGGGGTGCGACGGCTGCTGCTGGCGATCGAGGGCGTCGAGATCATCGAGGCCGAGACGGCGCATGAGGCGCTCATGCTGTTCAAGCGCGAGGCGCCCGACATCGTGGTGCTCGACGTCAATCTCAAGAACAGCAGCGGCATCGAGCTGCTGCGGCGGTTCCGCATCGAGAATGCGTCGGCGCGGGTGGTGATCTTCAGCATGTACTCGGATGTCGCCTATGCCACCTCGGCGCGGCGGGCGGGGGCGATCGGCTATGTCAGCAAGAGCGCGCCGGCCGCCGAATTGCTGACCGCGGTCAAGCGGGCGGCGCATGGCGAGGCGTTCGTCGACAGCGAGACGGCGCGCGAGCTGGCATCGGCGGCCTTGTCGCCGGAGGAGTCGCTCAAGGACCTGACGCCGCGCGAGACCGAGATCCTGCGGCTGCTCGGCGAGGGCAAGAGCCTGTCCGGCATCGCGGAGACCCTCGGCATCGCCTATAAGACGGTGGCCAACACCTGCAGCAAGCTCAAGGAGAAGCTGGGTCTCGAGCGGACCGGCGATCTGATCCGGCTGGCGGTCGAGAACCGCACCCACAAGCTGGCGGGCGACGAGAAAAGTTTGTGAGGAAGGGGGGTTCACAACCGCGCATCGAGTTGCTAGATAAGCGGCGCGACACGCAATTGTCATGGATCGCACGTGGCGCGGGGTGGAGCAGCCCGGTAGCTCGTCAGGCTCATAACCTGAAGGTCGTCAGTTCAAATCTGGCCCCCGCAACCAGCTAAGTATTTGATATCCGAAACTATTTAGATCATCCTAACCCTGCAACCTGGGTGGTAAGTCAGTATCTGGGTCGTTCTGATCATTAACACGGACAGATCTATGCAATCTTGACGTGGCAGAAACTGGTATGGAGATCCATTCAGAATTCATGACGCGATCTCTGGCTGACCGCCCCACTGAAGTCCGAAGTCGCATGGATCAAAAGGAGACGGAATGGCTATGAGTGCAACGCGTTAAGATTCTCGACCTGCCTAACGAATTCCTCGTAGTTCCATACTTGCAGTTTGAGTCTACCCTTCTCAACTTCCTGCTTGGCCGCATTCCTCAGGTCACGATCATCAGTGACGAACACATCCACTC
>JBKOZY010000014.1:0-3957 GCA_046726135.1 Pseudomonadota bacterium
GGCAAAGACCGATGGCGCGATCGGCAAAACGCCTGATGGATTCACCTATCTCCAGCGTGCGGAGTTCCCGAAGCTATTCGCACCCGACCTGCCCCATGAACGTGCGGAGTTCATGGCGCGATCGCAGGTCTTGGCCGCGGCCACGGTATTCGACACCCCGCTGACCACGGCAGCCTGGAGGGCTAAGCCGAGCTGGGGCATCGTTGCCGGGAGCGACCAGATCATCAATCCCGATCTCGAGCGTTGGTATTATTCCCGTGCGGGGAGCCAGACGATCGAGATCAAAGGCGCAAGCCATGCGGTCTACGAGTCCCATCCGAAAGAGGTCGCGGCTTTGATCGAGCAAGCCTCGCACCTGCCGCACGTCGGCGGCGGTCGCAGGGAGAAAGAGGACCAGCCATGACTCAGTCCCCGGATGGTGCAGTTCTTTTCAAATTTGCGTGAGGCTGCACCATGCCGGCGGCGTGCGCCGACAAGCGAAGCATGAACCAGACGCGAGCCCGAAGCCGGGCTGCTTTATCCCTGGTCGCAATTGAGGCATGATGCGCATATGCAAGAGCGCAGCGAAAGACGACCAAGCATTCAACGGAATGTCTTTGGCGATCCGCTTGCGAGCTGCTCCGAGCAGCCGCTCACCGGTTTCTATCGCTCGGGCTGCTGCCATACCGGGCCGGAGGATGTCGGTCTGCACACGGTCTGCGTCGAGGTGACGGGAGAGTTTCTGGCGTTCTCCGAGGCAAGGGGCAACGATCTGTCAACGCCGCGACCGGAATTTGGATTCCCTGGTTTAAAGCCTGGAGATCGTTGGTGTCTTTGCGCCGCGCGGTGGCGCGAGGCCCTCGACGCGGGGATGGCACCGCGGGTCATTCTCGCCGCGACACATGAGGCTGCACTCGAGCTCATTGCGCTGAGCGATCTCAAGCGACACGCAATCGACTTGTCGTAGAAGCCGTCCCACACCGGCGATCGCGAACTGCGATCAATTGGTTGAGGGCGACCGTGCCCGGCAAGTCGACCGTTGCAGGTGTCCAAAGGGAGCACCGCTCGTCACTCATTTCTTCAGTCGGGGCTGCTCCGCGGCTTCCTGCGAAGAGCTGGCAGCGGCCTGAAGGCGGCCGCGCGCTGTGGCGGCGCGCTGGCGGTAAAGCATGATCTGCTGGTCGGCGATGACGCCAACCAGGATGACGGCCCCCATCACCGCGAAATTGAGCGAGCTTGGAATGCCGAGCAGGTTGACCAGGTTCTGCAGCACCTGAAGCAGGACGACGCCGAGCAGGACACCGAGGATCGAGCCCTCGCCGCCGCGGAGCGAACAGCCGCCGAGCACGGCCGCCGCGATGGCATAGAGCTCGTAGAAGCTGCCATGCACCGCCGGCGAGATCGAACGGGTATACATCGCTATGAAGATGGCCGCGACCGCGGCCAGGCCGCCGCAGATGACATAGGCCGAGGTGACGATGCGGTCGGTTCGGATGCCGGAATAGCGGGCGGCCTCCTCGTTCTTCCCGACTGCGAAGAGGTAACGGCCATAGACAGAGCGGTGCAGCACCACACCCATCACCACGGCAACAGCGAGGAGCGCGAGCATGCTGTTGGGAATGACTCCGAGGAGCCGTCCCGTGGTCAGCCATTCAAGCGTTGGAAAACTCTCGCCGAAGCCAAAGCCAGCAGTGGCGTCCTGGGTGTAGTAGCGGGCGATGCCGCGATAGATGAGAAGACCGCACAGAGTGACCACGAATGGCTGCAACCGCATTTTGGTGACGAGCAGCCCATGCACCAAGCCGAGCGTGCAGCCGCCGAGCACAATGATGATGACAGCTACCACCCAGTGGACGTCATTATTGACGATGAGATCGATGAAGATGGTGCCGAGCAGCGCGATCATCGAGCCGACCGACAGCTCTATGCCGCCAGTGATGATCACGAATGCCTCGCCGATCGCAAACAGGCCGAACAGGCCGACCTGGTTGGCGGTATTCGAGAGGTTGGCCGGAAGCAGGAATCGCGGATTGATGAGCGCCACCGCGGTGCCGACCACGATGATGAGGATAAGGAGGCCGAAGTCTTTCTTGTACAACCGCTTCCCCTTAGCCGTGTCCGACCGCAAGTTTCAATACATTCTGCTCGCTGAACTGATTACGCTCGAGGAAGCCGCTGATACGGCCGTCATGCATGACGGCGATTCGGTCGCTGACCCCGATCACCTCCTCCATGTCGCTGGAGATCATCAGGATCGCGACACCGGAGTCGGCGAGCCGGCGGAGCAGCAGGTAGATCTCGTTCTTCGCGCCGACATCGATGCCGCGCGTCGGCTCGTCAAAGATCAGGACGCGCGGCCTCATTGCCAGCCATTTGGCGAGGACAACCTTCTGCTGATTGCCACCGGAGAGACTGCCGACGGCCGTCGAAACTGCCGGTGCACGAATGTTGAGCCGCTCCTTTTGGCGCTCGGCATTGGCGGCCTCGCTGGCTTTGTTGATCAGCCGGACGCGGGAATGAACAAGGAGGTCGGGGAGCGAGATGTTGCTGGCGACCGACATGTCGAGCAGCAAGCCGTCGCGCTTGCGGTCCTCAGGCACCAGATAGATGCCCTTGGCAATGGCGTCACGCGGCGAGGACACGCTGATCGGCTCGCCATCGAGGCGAACCGAGCCACCGAGCAGCCGGTCGACGCCAAACACGGCGCGGGCGAGCTCGGTGCGACCGGAGCCGACCAGGCCAGCGAGACCAAGAATCTCGCCGCTCCTGACAGCGAGGTCGACGGACTGCGATGGATAGGTGCCGGTGCGCAGGCCGACGATCTCGAGGCGTTCCCGTCCGGGCTCTCGTGCCGGGGGAACATAGAGCGCCCTGAGGTCGCGGCCGATCATCAGACGGATCATGGCATCATGGGCGATTCCGCCGCGATCAAGGGCGCCGACCACGCGCCCGTCGCGGAGCACGACGACGCGATCGGCACAGCGCCTCACCTCATTCAAACGATGGGTGATGAAGATGATGCTGACTCCGTGGGCCTTGAGCCCGGCGACGACGCTCATCAGCCGGTCGGTCTCGGCGAGCGTCAGGCTCGAGGTCGGCTCGTCCATGATGACGAGGCGGGCGTCGAGCGATAGCGCCTTGACGATCTCGAGAAGCTGGCGTTGGGCCAGCGACAGCTCGGCGACCGGCGTATCGGGCGCGAAATCGACCCCGAGACGGTCGAGAAGCGGCTGCACCGCAGCGTGGAGCTTCTTGCGATCGATCAGCCGAAGTGCACCGCCATAGAGCGGCTCGCGGCCGATGAAGACGTTGGCGGCGGCGTCGAGGTTGTCGAAAAGGTTGAGCTCCTGGTGGACAAAGGCGATGCCGGCGCGGATCGCCTCGGGGACAGTCAGGGCGAGGCGCTCGACGCCGTCAATGCGGATCATGCCGCCGCTCGGCTCGGTGACGCCGCCCATGACTTTCATCAGGGTCGACTTGCCGGCGCCGTTCTCGCCGATGAGGCCGATGACCTCGCCAGACGACACGGCGAAACTGACGTGATCAAGCGCAACCACGCCAGGATAGATCTTGCTGATGTCGATGAGCTCGAGAAAGGGACCGGTCATGCCAAGAGACCCCGGAAGAACCTGCTCGGGCAGTCAAGCAGTGACCGCGGCCGACTGCAAGGGGCCGGCGCGAGTCTGGTGGCGCCGGCCACGCTTTTTCAGGGAAGGGGCTTATTTGCCCATCATCTGCTTCATGCTGGCCATGAAGTCATCGACGTTCGACTGATCGATGACCTTGCCGGGAACGATGATGATCCCGTCGGCCGGAATGCCGGATTTGTCCTTTTCGAGATACTTGGCCATCAGCTTCATGCCCTGATAGCCCCATTCGAAGGGCTGCTGCACGATGGTGCCGGCGAAGCTGCCTTCCTTGACGGCGCCGAGCGTCACCGGATCTTCGTCGAAGGCGACGACGGTGATCTTGCCGAGC
>JBKOZY010000015.1:0-1925 GCA_046726135.1 Pseudomonadota bacterium
CCACCCGGTCATGAAGGGTCTGGTTGTGCTTCAAATTGTGCAGCAGCGCCACCGGAACGCCTTCGGGACGCGAGGTGAGGAACACGGCATTGCCCTTGGCGCGCGGGATCTTGTCGCTCAGGGAGCGCATAAAGGTGTCGAACGGCATGGCGTGGCGCGCCAGTTGCTCCTGAACAAGCTCGCGGCCGCGTTTCCAGGTGGTGAGCACGGTGAAGGTGGTGAGGGCGACGAGGAGCGGGAACCAGCCGCCTTGCGGGATCTTGATGGCGTTGGCAGAGAAGAAGGCAAGGTCGACGAGGAACAGCGAACCGGCAACGAGCGTCACGACCAGCGGCTGCCAGCGCCACAACATGCCCATGACGAAGGCGATGAGGATGGTGTCGATCATCATCGTGCCAGTGACGGCAATGCCATAGGCGGCGGCGAGGTCGCTGGACGAGCCAAAGCCCACCACCAGCCCGACGACGGCGCAATAAAGCGTCCAGTTGATGAACGGCACATAGATCTGGCCGCGCTCCTCGCCGGAGGTGTGGATGATCTTGAGCCGCGGCAGAAGGCCGAGCTGAATCGCCTGGCGGGCGACCGAGAAGGCGCCGGAAATCACCGCTTGCGAAGCGATGACGGTGGCGAGCGTGGCGATGATGACCAACGGCAGCAAGCCCCAATCGGGGGCGAGGCGGAAGAATGGGCTGTGAATCGCCTCGGCATTGTTGAGGAGCAGCGCGCCCTGGCCGAAATAGTTGAGCAGTAGCGCCGGCTTGACGAAACCAAACCAGGCCAGGCGGATGGGCAGCTTGCCGAAATGGCCCATGTCGGTATAGAGCGCCTCGGCACCGGTTGCGGCAAGGAACACCGAGCCGAGCGCGAAGAAACCTTGCAGCGGATGGGTGGCAATGAAGCCGATGCCATAGAACGGGTTGGCGGCGTAGAGAATCTCCGGGGCGTGAACCAGGTTGATCAGGCCGAGCAAGGCCAGCGTGAGAAACCAGACCAACATGATGGGGCCGAACATCAGCCCGACGGTGGCGGTGCCATGGCTCTGGAGGGCGAAGAGGCCGGTCAGGATCACCACGGTCAGCGGGATCACGTAGCTCTCGAGTTGCGGCGTCACCACCTCGAGCCCCTCGACGGCTGAAAGCACCGAGATCGCCGGGGTGATCATGCTGTCGCCATAGAACAGCGCTGCAGCAAAGATGCCGAGCAGCGTGAGGAAGCGGGCGGCGCGGGTGCCCTTGGTGACCTCGCTGACCAGGGCCAGAAGGGCGAGGCTGCCACCCTCGCCGCGATTGTCGGCCCGCATGATGATGCTGACATATTTGACCGACACCAGAATGATGATGGTCCAGAACACCAGCGACAGGATGCCGAGCAGATTCTGCGGCGTCACCGGCAGCGGATGATGTCCGGCAAAGGTCTCGCGCACGGCATAGAGCGGGCTCGTGCCGATGTCACCGAACACGATGCCGATGGCGGCAACCACGAGTCCCACCAGCTTGTTGCCTTCTGCCTTCATCCGGTCATGCGTTGATTGAATGGCGCTCCAGAACAAACGCCGCGAGCCATCCATGCGGTTCCCCTAGTGTCCACCTCAATAGGTGGCGCGCCCTCCGCTGAGATCAAAAGTGAAGCCCGTCGAGAAACTGCATTCGGGCGAGACAATCCAGGCGATCATCGCCGCAATCTCGGTCAGTGTGCCCAGGCGCCGCATGGGAATCTTCTGGGTCATATAGTCGACAGTAGCCTGCGGCAGTTGGTCCACCATAGGCGTCTGGATCACTGCCGGCGCCAGCGCATTGATGGTGATTCCGGTCTCGGCATAGTCCTTGGCCATCGACTTGACCAGGCCGATCAGACCCGCCTTGCTCGCCGAATAGGCCGTCATACCGGCATTGCCTTCCTTTCCAGCAATCGACGCGACATGGAGG
>JBKOZY010000016.1:0-4489 GCA_046726135.1 Pseudomonadota bacterium
GGCGCCGTGATGTACGGCCCCTCGGAGGTTTCGTGGTCGCCGAGGACGAGCCGTTCGAGATCCGATCTCTCGGGATCCGTCCCGATACCATGCGGCAGCGGCTGGCGCTTCGCGACCAGCTCGTCGATGTTGGTGTTGCGCACCACGCGATGCATCTGGCAGGTCGGCGCCGGGTAGCCGCCGCACATGCCGGCATTGTCGAACACGCGGGAGGAATGCTCCGAGGTCACCAGACGAAGGTGATCGGTCTTGCTGATGAGCCATGTCGAGATGAAGGAGCAGCCGCCGCGATATTTTCCGGGTCCGCCCGAATTCGGCAGGATGGAGCGACCGATATAGAGCATCGGCATGTTCTGCTCCCAGATCTCGATATTGCCCATATCGGATTCAGGATTCCAGCCGACATAGGCGGTGTCGAGCCCATCCTTGATGGCGAGCGCGCCGGATCCGGCGGCGGCGCATTCGAAATGTGCCATGCCGAAGCGCGTGCCGTATTGGCTCGTTCCTCCCATCTCGATCATCGGGCTGTTGACCTGGCCGACAAACACCTCCTCGACGTAGCCGCGCGCCAGGAAGCCGCGCGAGATGAGGCGCTGGAAGGCGCCATAGGCGGGGAGGAGCAAGGCCCAGGAGGTGGCGGTTGCGACCTGCTCATTGTCGGGATTGGTCCAGGTTCCCTCGGGGAGATTCAGCGACGTCGCCATCCAGGCGCCGTCATTGACCAGGCCCTCGAAGTTCATGTGCTGGGTCAGCGTCACGAACATGCCGCCATCCATTCCGGCCGGCGTGCAGTTCATCGAATGGAATCCCCAAGGCTGCGTGCCGTCGAAGTCGAGCTTGATCTTGCCGTCGCTGGTGATCTCCATCTCGAGCGGGATGTTGTAGAGCCAGTTCGGGTCGCCGAGGGGCTGGAAGCCCGGCTTTCCTTCGGTGACATGGCCATAGAAAGTATGGGCGCGGTACTTGCCGGGGACGGTCAGTTGGCGAGTCCGCGCCAATTGGCTACGGCGCCCCTCCTCGATGAACTCCTTGGTGACCTGCTGCCAATAGTCGAGTCCCAGCTCGGCGATGATCGACTTCACCCCCTCGCGAATCTCAATGCAGGAGGCAACCTTGGCCTTCTCGTCAAGCACCCAGTAGATCGGCATGCGCAGATTGCGCTCGCAGCGAATGATGTAGTCGCGGCGCAGCTCGTCGTTCTCGCCGACCTTCTCGGCGCAGATGAACAGACCTTCGGTGAAGCGCTCCTGTGCCAGGCAGACGTCGCCGCCGGGCGTGATGCCGCCGACCTCGAGCTCATGGCAGACCGCACCGGCCCAGCCGACGAGAATCCCATCGTAGTAGATTGGCATGACGTCCATGACATCCGGCACCTGCACGGTGCCGATAAAGGCGTCGTTGTTGGCGAAGATGTCGCCGTCGCGAATGCCGGGATCTTTCTCATAGCCCTCCCGGATCATCCATTTGATGAAACGGCTCATGGTGTGGACATGCACCATGATACCGTTCGACAGCGCCACCGCATCGCCTTGGGGGGTGTAGATTGCAACCACCATCTCGCCGACCTCCCGCACACCGGGGGAAGCCGATATGCGGCGTGCCATCTCGCGGGCCGACACGCAGAATGCACGAAGCTTGGTGTGGAGCGCCTCGAATTTCAGCGGATCCTGCTGGCGCAGCGTGAGCTCGGTCACGCCGTCATAGCACCCGGTCCGGCGCATCAGCTCTTCCGATTCGAGCAAGCGTTCGCGCAGCATGGCGATCACCCGTGCCTGTAGTGAAGAATAGTCCACTCGTCGACGAATACCTCATCGCCGGGATGAACAACGAGCGTGGTGGCGGGATGCTCGACGATGGCCGGCCCCCTTACCTCGTGGCCAGGCTTCAGGCGGTCCATCTCATAGAGATCGGCGCGATGCCAGCGTCCGCCAATATAGACCTCGCGCTCCCCCTTATGGGCCGGTCGCGGATCGGAAACGCCGAGCGACCTGCGTTCGAGCACCGGCTTGACCTTGTCGGCGGTTGCGGTGAGGCCAAGCTCGGTGATGGTGATGCCGACGGCGCCATAGCGCGACACCCGATGGTTGATCTTGGCGTAGACTGCTTCGAAATGCGCCAAGGTTGCGCGCATGTCATCGGCCGAGGACATGGCGACGATCCGTGCCGGCACCTCGACATCCTCGAGCTGGCCGGTGTAGCGCGCCATCAAGAAGGGGACGGTGGTGATGGCGTTTTGCGCGTGGCCGTCGGTGAGCATCTCGTTGACAGCGATCTCGGCGAGCTCCTTCCAGGTTTTGGAGATCCGCCTGCCGGTCGCCTCAAGAAATCCCGCATCCGCCCCGGTCGGTATGTCGATCTGCGTCGACACCGAGTGGCGGCGCTTGTAATCCGCGGTGGTGCAGCCAAAGGCGGAAAATGCCGCGGCGAACTGGAAGGTGAGGATGTCGCGGAAGCCGATGCCGCGGCTGCAGCCTGCGAGATGAAGCGGCCCCGAGCCGCCATAGGACAGAAGCGTGAATTCGGAGGGATGTATGCCCTGGCTGGAGATAACGCGGCGGAGCGCGCTATTCGCCTCCTGCTCCAGCATGTCGATCATGCCTTCGGCTGCTTCATGCAAGTCAACACCGAGACGGTCGGCGCATTTCTCCCTGAACACACGGGTCGCCTTGGCGACGTCGAGCTTGACCTTGCCGCCCAGGAAATAGTCAGGATTGAGCCGCCGTAGAATGGCATCGCAATCGGCGATGGTGGGCTCCTCGCCGCCACGGTTGAAACACACCGGACCGGGATCGGCGCCGGCACTCTCCGGTCCGAGGCTCACCTTGGCGGTCAGCGGGTCGACCTTCAGGATCATTCCGGCGCCGGCCCCGATCGAGTCGAGATGCAAGGTCGGAACGTTGAGCTTGAAACGATCCATGATCGGCTCATGCTCGATCCGCGTCTGGCCGCGGGTGATCACTCCCATGTCGAAGCTCGTCCCGCCCATGTCCGAACAGATAAGCGAGTCATTACCAATGAGCTTGCCGATATAGGCGGCGCCAAGAATTCCACCGATCGGCCCGGAGATCATCGTCTCATGCAGCCGTGGATGATTGACCGAGGTCAGGCCGCCGAAGGAGAGGAGCGTCTGGACACCATAGCGGAAGCCGTGACGGCGCGAGATCTCCTCGATGCCGGTCAGCTGCCTGCGTCCGCGGCCGGTCGCATACGCCTCGATCAGCACGCTGTTGAGGCGCGACTGCTCGCGAATGACCGGACGCACCTCATGACTCGCATACACCTTCACGGATGCACCTGCCTTGGCGATCTCGTCGCAAACGATCTCGGCGATGCGCTTCTCATGGGCCGGATTGACATGCGAGAAGATGGTCATGATGCAGATGCTGTCGACATGATCGGCCAACAGCTTGCGGGCGGCGGCAGCCACCTCATGCTCATAAAGCGGGATGATCACATCGCCGAACTGATCGATGCGCTCGGTCACCCCGTGGGTGCGCTTGCGGGGGACGAGCGGCTCGGGATGATGGTGGGTTACCGCGTGCAGGCGGTCGGCATAGGAATAATCGGCCCAGGCCTGGAGGCCGCGGCCCATCAGGACCATGTCCTCGAGCCCCTTGGTGGTGATGAGGCCGAGCTTGCTGCCGGTGCGCGACAGGAGGGTGTTGAGCATCCCGGTACCGGAATAGAGGACCACCTTGGCGCCACCGAACAGATCCTTGAGCGAGATGCCCCAGGCATCGGCGGCATCGCCTGCCGAGGCGATGAATCCCTCGGCCTCATTGTGCGGCGTGGTTGCCGCCTTGCCGATTTTGAAATGGCCCCGCTCGTCGACCAGAATGGTGTCGGTCATGGTGCCGCCGGCGTCGATGCCGACCACGATGGGTTGGGTCACAGCCATGCGTGCTCCCTTGGCAAAACGGTTTCAGGCGGAGTCGATGGTAATGGCTTGTGGCGGCGCTTGCCTATGTGCCTTTGGGCATAGAAAATGGCCGTCGTGTTGGGAGAGTCTGCCGTCGACCGCCGAATTACCGATGCGCTCGCTCGCGCCATTGCCGGCATCGGGTCCGAGCAACATATCGAGCGGATGGTCGACCTGATCCGTGAGCTGGTTCCCCATGACCTCGTGACGGTGACGCGGTACTCGACGACTCAGCGGCCCGAGTTCGTCTCGCACCGCAACTTCTCGGATGCGATGGTCGCGCGCTATCTCGAGATCTATTACTTGTACGATCCGTTCTTTCACTTCTGGCGCCAACGGCAACGCCCGGGCGTCGTGCCGCTCAAGAGTCTCGCCGGCCGCGACGTGAAACGGGGCCGCTATGTGGCGGAATTCCTTGCGCAATCCGTGATCTCCGATGAGCTCGGGTTGCTGCTCGACGATGGTCCCGGCTGGTGCCTCGGGATCTTTCTCGAGCGCAGCCAGAAGGCATTCAGCAGCGCCGAGATCGCGCGGCTGGAGGGGCAGTTCCCGGTGTTCGCGGCCTTGCAT
>JBKOZY010000017.1:0-1754 GCA_046726135.1 Pseudomonadota bacterium
CCTTCAAGTATTGCGCCGGGGTCTGCACGAATTCCGGCTGCGCCGGCTGCCGGTCCGGCCGACCCGGGACCACGAGATCGGGCAACGAGAGGTCGGGTTCGAGGCCGCGCGTCGCCGCGTCGAATGTCGCGCGCGAGACGCCGAGCTGCTGCGCGGCCGGATAGAGGCTTTCGATAAAGCGCTGGAACGCGGGATCGGCCGCCCAGGCGGCGGACGACACCAGAATAGCGATCAAGACAACCGCCGCGATCCGCACACGTCGTACTCGCTAATGATCCTTCTGCGCATAAACCGGCTGGCTCAGCCGCTCCACCCCTGCGATGCCGAGCGCCGAGAGGATGAAGATGGCGTGGATGATCGCCTGCCACATCACGCCGGTCTCGGTGAACGGGCTTCCTTCCTTGCCGAGCTGTCCGGCGTAAATGAATGTGCGCAGCAGATGGATCGAGGAAATGCCGATGATCGCCATCGCGAGCTTGATCTTCAGCACGCTGGCATTGACATGGCTCAGCCATTCCGGCTGGTCCGGATGCCGCTCCAGCTCGAGCCGCGACACGAAGGTCTCGTAGCCACCGACGATCACCATGATCAGCAGGTTCGAGATCATCACCACGTCGATCAGCCCAAGCACGACCAGCATGATTTCCTGCTCGGTGAATCGCGTGGCGCCGAGCACCAGGTGCCAGAGCTCCTTCAGGAACAGGACAACGTAGACGCCCTGCGCGACGATCAGTCCGATGTAGAGCGGGAGCTGCAACCAGCGTGAGGAGAAGATGAGCTGCGGCAGCGGACGCAGGCCTCTCTGCTCCTGGGGCGGGATGATCGGTTCGTCGGCGGCCATCGACATGCAGGCTCTCCGGCTCATTGCGCCGGATGCCGCCAGGCAGCCCGGCCCGGCCCGTTATATTCGATTCGGCGTCAGGACATAGGCGGGCACATTCGTGCGCCGGAATGCCGCATGATCCGGCGGCCTGCCGGCCCAGCGCGCTTTTCGGATCTACCGCGTGAACTTCTTGTATTTGATCCGGTGCGGAATGGTTGAGTCGACGCCGAGCCGCCGCTTCTTGTCTTCCTCGTAATCGTGGAAGTTGCCCTCGAACCACTCGACATGACTGTCGCCCTCGAAAGCGAGCATGTGGGTCGCGATGCGGTCGAGGAACCAGCGGTCGTGGCTGATGATCACGGCGCAGCCGGCGAAATCCTCCAGCGCCTCTTCCAGCGCCCGCAAGGTATCGACGTCGAGATCGTTGGTCGGTTCGTCGAGCAGCAGCACGTTGGCACCGGACTTGAGCATTTTCGCCAGATGCACGCGGTTGCGCTCGCCGCCCGACAGTACCCCAACCTTCTTCTGCTGGTCGGCGCCCTTGAAGTTGAACGCCGAACAGTAACCGCGCGAGTTCACCTCGCGCTTGCCGAGCTGGAGCTGGTCGAGGCCGCCGGAAATCTCCTCCCAGACGGTCTTGTTGCCGTCGAGCGTGTCGCGGCTCTGGTCCACATAGCCGAGATGCACCGACTCGCCGATCCTGATCGTGCCGGCGTCGGGTTTGTCCTGTCCGGTGATCATGCGGAACAGCGTGGTCTTGCCGGCGCCGTTCGGCCCGATCACGCCGACGATGCCGCCGGGCGGCAGCTTGAAGGTCAGATCCTCGATCAGCAGATTGTCGCCGAAGCCCTTCGACATATGTTCGAAGTCGACGACGTTCTGTCCGAGGCGCTCCGCCACCGGAATGGTGATCTGCGCCACGGTGTTGGTC
>JBKOZY010000018.1:0-4559 GCA_046726135.1 Pseudomonadota bacterium
CCCTGGCGGTCCTCGCCTTCCGGACGATCGTGAAACTCGACGCGCCGATCCCAGGTGTTGAGCCGGTGGATCAGCCAAAAGGGCCAACCGCAGCGCCGACCCTCGACGAACTGACTCAAGCCTAGAGCTTCCTGCTCTGACGCTTGCCCGATCTCTCCCTCCCATGCGAACCTTCATTGCTGGGAGAACAAAACAGGGAGAGACAGGAATGATCAGGACGGTGGGCCTGGCCGTGGCGCTCCTTATCGGTGCGCCGGGCCTCAGTGCAGTTGCTCTTGCCGAAGGCAAGATCGTGATCTCCAACTGGGACGGCTATATGCCGAAGGATCTGCCGGAGAAGTTCAAGGCGGAGACCGGCATCGAGGTCGAGGTGGCGGTTCACGCCACCAATGAAGACATCATGGGCAAGGTGGTGGCGTCGGGCGGCAAGGGCTATGACGTGCTGTTCGTGTCGTCGCCCTTCGCCGAGGCTCTGGCGAAGCTCGGCATTGCCGGCAAGATCGACCATTCCAAGATCCCCAATCTGAAGAACCTCTATCCGGAGGCGGCGGCGCTCAAGCACGATTTCGGCAACCAGTTCTCGGTCCCCTACGCCTGGGGAACGACCGGACTGTGCTATCGCTCCGACATCGTCAAGGAGGCGCCGGACAGTTGGAACGATCTGCTCAAGCCGGACGATGCGCTGAAGGGCAAGACCACCATGCTGGCGACCGACCGGTGGCTGATGGGGGCGGGGGAGCTGGCGCTCGGCATGTCGGTCAACGAGACCGACCCGGCAAAGCTCGAGCAGGTCAAGGCGCTGCTGACCGATGCCAAGAGGACGCTGCTCGCCTATGACGACACCACCTTCTACTCGAAGCTGGTGTCGGGGGAAGCGCATCTCGTCCAGGCGTGGGACGGGTGGTGCAATTACGGGATCACCGAGAACGACAAGATCAAATATGTCGTGCCCAAGGAAGGGTCGGATCTGTGGGTCGACACGATGGTGGTGGTCGGAAACTCCCCGAACCAGGAGGCGGCGCACAAATTCATCGACTACATTCTGAAGCCCGAGACCGGCAAATGGGTGGCCGAGAACATTATGTACAAGGTGCCGAACAAGGCGGCGATGAACGCTCTCGACAAGGCAATGCTTGAAAAATACCCGAACCTTGCCTATGCGCCGGCCGATCTCTTGAAATATGAGCAGCTGCGCGATCTCGGCGGCGGAATGAAGACCTTCTCCAAGGTGGTCACCGAGGTGATGTCGGCGAAATAGCCGGGAAGGCGGGCGAGCTTGCGGTCATCGGGCCAGCGGGACGGCCTTCCACTCACCACGAGCCTGCTCATGGCCCCTGGCCTTGGCTGGCTGGTGGTGTTCATGGTGGTGCCGTCGTTCCTGGTGCTGGTGGTCGCGTTCTTCGAGCGCGGCGTCTATGGCGGCGTCGACTGGGCGACGCCGACTCTCGAGAATTTTCGGCGAGCAATCGATCCGCTCTATGCGACGATCTTTCTCGACAGCGCCAGCGTCGCCGGTGCGGCGACGCTGATCGCGCTGCTGATCGGCTATCCGGCGGCCTATGCGATCACGCTGCAGCCGCCGCGGCGCCAGACGGCGCTCCTGTTCCTCGCCATGCTGCCGTTCTGGACCAACTATCTGATCCGCACCTATGCGTGGATCGTGCTGCTCAACCGCGAGGGGCTGATCAACCGGGTGCTGATCGGCGCCGGGCTCACGACCGAGCCGCCCATTCTCTATAACGACTTCGCGGTGGTGCTGGGGCTTGTCTACAATTACGTGCCCTTCGTCATCCTGGCGGTCTATTCGGCGCTGCAGCCGCTCGATCCGTCGCTCGCCGAGGCCTCGCGCGATCTCGGCGCCGGGCCATGGGTGACGTTCCTCAGGGTCACGCTCCCCTTGACGGCGGCGGGGGTGGCGGCCGGCGCGGTGTTCGTCTTCGTGCTGTCGATCGGCAATTTCGTCACCCCGGACCTCCTCGGCGGCGGCAAGGTGCAGATGGTGGGCAACCTGATCTATGACCAGTTCCTGAGCGCCCGCGACTGGCCGTTCGGGGCCGTGCTGTCGATGGTGCTGATGGCGGTCATGATGGTGCTCCTGTTCATCAATGCGGTAATGGCCTCAGGGACGGCGCGGGGCCGCCGCCATGCGTAGGCTGCTGACTCTCCAGCTCGGGCTCACCTTCGCCTTCCTCTATCTGCCGATCGCGATCCTGATCGTGCTGTCGTTCAACCGGGCCGGCATGCCGACCGCCTGGACCGGATTCTCCTTCGACTGGTACGGGAAGCTGTTGGCCAGCCCCAAGATCATCGCGGCGACGCGCAATTCGCTGATTGTCGCGGCGTCGTCGACGGCGATCGCGACGGTGCTCGGCACCATGCTGGCGATCGGGATCGAGCGGCGTCCTGCCTCGCCCAAGGTCGATGCGCTGCTGTTCGCGCCGATGATCATCCCCGACATCGTGCTGGCGATCGCGCTCCTGACGTTCTTCACCCTGATTGGTGCGACGCTCGGCCTCTATTCGATCGTGCTCTCCCATGTGGTGTTCAACATCGCCTTCGTGACGGCGGTGGTGAGGGCGCGGCTCAAATCCTTCGACTGGTCGCTCGAGGAGGCCTCGCGCGATCTCGGGGCTGGGCCTTGGACGACGTTCCGCGCCATCACGCTGCCGCTGATCCTGCCATCGGTGATCGCGGCGGCGCTCCTAGCCTTCACGCTGTCGTTCGACGAGTTCATCATCGCCTATTTCACGGCCGGCGCCGGGCAGGGATCGACGACCTTGCCGATGCAGATCTATGCGATGATCCGGTTCGGGGTGACGCCGGAGATCAACGCCATGGCGACGATCATCATCAGTGTCAGCTTCATCCTGGTGCTGAGCGCGCAGCGGCTCAATCGCGGCAGGCTTCCCGGCCCGTGAAGCCCTTGCTATGAACTGCTGTCCGCAGCCAAGACGGAGAGGGAGACAAGAATGCTCGAACGTGCCACGCGCAAGCCCGCAGCCAAGACCCAGGTCAAATCGGGCAAGGCGGTCAAGGCGGCCAAACCGCGCAAGAAGAAGGTTGTGGCATTCTTCCCGGAAGGGGCATTCGGGCCGGCGCTCAACTCGGTCGGCATCGCCCAGGCGGTCAGCAAGCTCGGCCATAAGGCGGTGTTCCTGTCGGACCCCGGATTTCTCGAGGTCTATCGCGGCTATGGTTTCGAGGCCCATCCGGTCAATCTGTCGGAGCCCCTGCCGGCGGAGGAGATGGCGCGGTTCTGGTCGGATTTCATCAACGGCCACATCGCCAATTTTGCCAAGTCGCCCTATGAGCAGATCGACAATTACGTCAAGGATTGCTGGGGGATGATCGTGTCGACCGCCGAATGGGCGGAGAAGGACCTGCCGCGGGTGCTGGAGGAGGTCCAGCCGGATGTGGTCTGCGTCGACAATGTGATCCTGTTTCCGGCGATCAAGCGCTATGCGCGCGAGCATGGCAAGCCGTGGGTGCGGATCATCTCCTGCTCGGAGAACGAGATCGAGGATCCGGACATCCCGCCGCATCTGTCGGGTCTGGCCGCCGACGACAAAAAAGGTTTCCGCCGCTATCGCAAACGGTTCAACGCGGTCATCAAGCCGATCCACGACGCTTTCAACGCCTTTCTCAAATCGACCGGAGAGAAGAAATATCCGCTCGGACAGTTCTTCGAGGCCTCGCCATTCATGAACCTGCTGCTCTATCCGACGGCGGTAAAGTTCAAGCGGCGACACAAGCTGCCGGCGAAGCAATTCCAATATCTCGAGGGCTGCGTCAGGCGGGATAAGCCCTACAAGGTGCCGGCATTCGCGGCCAATCAACGGGCGCCGCTCATCTATGTGAGCTTCGGCTCGCTCGGCTCCGGCGATGTCGACTTGCTTAAGCGGATCATCGCGGCGCTCGGCAAGATGAATGTGCGGGCGCCGGTCAATGTCGGCGACTACAAGGACCGCTACAGCGACATCCCGGCGAATGTGCAGATCGAGTCGTGGTTTCCACAGCCATCGGTGATCCCCAAGGTCGATGCGGTGATCCATCACGGCGGCAACAACAGCTTCACCGAGTGCCTCTATTTCGGCAAGCCGGCGATCATCATGCCGTATGTCTGGGACGGCCACGACAATGCGACGCGGGTCCAGGAGACCGGTCATGGCCTCAAGCTCGACCGCTACAAATGGCGCGATGAGGATCTCGCGGCAGCGATCGACACAGTGTTGAGCGACAAGAAGATGAAGGCGCGGCTCGAGAAGACGGCAAAGCGCATGCAGGCGGAGCATGGGCCGACCAAGGCGGCGAAGATCATCGACAAGCTCACCCGCGCCAAGGTGACGTCGTGATGGCGAGCGGACTGAAGCGCCAGTCCTCGGCACCCCATCTCGACGATCCCTCGAACTATGCCGGGCCGTTCGACGATTGGGGGATCATCCCGACGATGATCGAGGGGATGTCGCGCAGCTCGGGGGTGGTGCTCCATAAGGGCAGCGATGGCCGGTCGGAGACCGGCATCTGGATCTGCACCCCGGGCACCTGGGCCTGCATGGTGA
>JBKOZY010000019.1:0-2652 GCA_046726135.1 Pseudomonadota bacterium
CCGAGGCGATGCTCGACGGCTCGGATGCGGTGTCGGACTGGCCGTTGCTCAATGCGCTGCTCAACGCCGCATCGGGGGCGACCTGGGTGTCGATCCATCATGGCGGCGGGGTGGGAATCGGCTATTCCCAGCACGCCGGCATGGTGATCGTGTGCGATGGCAGCGAGGCGGCCGACAGGCGTCTCGAGCGGGTGCTGTGGAACGATCCGGCAAGCGGGGTGATGCGGCACGCCGATGCCGGCTATGAGATCGCCCGCCGGTCAGCCCGTGACAATGGCCTTAAACTGCCAAGCCTTCAGTCGTGACATTGAATGCTCCAAGGAGATCGGAATGGGTCGGTTAGCAGACAAGACGGCGATCGTGACGGCGGCGGCGGCAGGAATCGGGCGGGCCTCGGCCCTGTCATTGGCGCGCGAGGGCGCCAAGGTGTTTGCCGCCGATATCGACGAGAAGGGGCTCGCCAAGCTCAAGGACGAGAGCAAGGCGATCGAGACGCTGATCCTCGATGTCACGGATCCCGGAGAGGTCAGTGGAGCCTCCGACCTTACCGGCCCGGTGGACGTGCTCGTCAACTGCTCCGGCTTCGTTCATCACGGGACGGTCATGGAGGTCAGCGAGACCGATTGGGACTTCTCCTTCGACCTCAATGTCCGGGCGCATTTCCGGATGATCCGTGCTTATCTTCCGGCGATGCTCGATCGCGGCGGCGGCGCCATCATCAACATTGCCTCGGTGGTCTCGACCATCAAGGGGGCGCCCAACCGCTTCCTCTATGGCGCCACCAAGGGAGCGGTCATCGCGCTGACCAAGCAGCTTGCCGCCGATTATGTCGGTCGCGGCATCCGCGCCAACGCGGTCTGCCCGGGGACGGTCGAGACCCCGAGCCTGCTGGCGCGGATGCGGGCGCGGGGCGACTATGACAAGGCCCGGGCCGAGTTCCTGGCGCGCCAGCCGACCGGCCGCCTGGGCCAGCCGGAGGAGATCGCCGCGCTCGTCACCTATCTCGCGAGCGACGAAGCGATTTTCGTCACCGGACAGGCCTTTATCATCGACGGCGGCTGGACGATCTGATCCGGCTTTGTCTATCATCGCGGGCAATCAGCGAAGAAGACGGGAGTTCGCGCGTTGGATGCGCCAGTGGGAACCTCCCCCACGATCGAGGTTGAGCGGGTCTCCAAGGTCTTCGGCTCAGGCGAGGACGAGGTCCTCGCGCTTGACGAAGTCAGTGTCTCGATCCGCAAGAACGAGTTCTTCACCCTGCTCGGCCCTTCCGGCTGCGGCAAGACCACGCTGCTCCGGCTGATCGCCGGCTTCGAGCATCCGACCCGCGGGTGCATCCTGCTCGAGGGGTCGGATATCTCGCCGCTGCCGCCCTATCGGCGGCCGGTCAACACGGTGTTCCAGAATTACGCGCTGTTCCCGCATCTGACGGTGGCCGGCAACATCGCCTTCGGGCTCGAGATGCTGGGTCGGCCGAGGCCTGAGATCGATCAGACGGTCCAGACCATGCTGGCGCTCGTCAAGATGCGCGAGCTCAAGAACCGGCGAACCAGCCAGATCTCGGGAGGCCAGCAGCAGCGGGTGGCGCTGGCGCGCGCGCTGGCGCCGCGACCCAAGGTGCTGCTGCTCGACGAGCCGCTGTCGGCGCTCGACCTCAAGCTGCGCAAGGAGATGCAGATCGAGCTGAAGCGGCTGCAGCATGAGACCGGCATCACCTTCGTGTTCGTCACCCATGATCAGGAAGAAGCGCTGACCATGTCGGACCGGATCGCGGTGATGAGCGGCGGGCGCATCCTGCAGATCGGCTCGCCGCGCGACATTTACGATCACCCGGCGGAACGGTTCGTCGCCAATTTCATCGGCGACACCAATTTTCTCGAAGCCGAATGGCTCGGTGCCAGCAATGGCACCGGCACGGTCCGGCTGGCCTCGGGGGCGGTGGTCGAGGCCTCGCCGCCGGCGGGTTCGACGCCGTCAGGCAAGGTCACCATCGTGGTCCGGCCGGAGCATGCCGAGCTCACCCGGGATGTCGCGGGGGCACCGCTGCGGGGAATCGTCGAGAACGTGGTCTATTTCGGCACCGACACGCATTATCACGTGACGCTGCCGGAGGGACGCGAATTCATCGTCCGTCGCCAGAACCGAAGAGGCAGCGCCGCCGGCTTCGAGCCGGGAACGCCTGCCGGCATCGTCTTTGCCGATGCGGCGGCACAGATCCTGAGGGACTGACCGATGACGCTCAGCCATGCAGCCCTCGGCGAGCTTGGCGATGCAAGGCCCTCGGCCGGCGCGGCGGAGTTGGAAAGACGCGCGGCGCGGGTCCGCTTCGGGCTGCTTGCTCCCTCGCTGGTGATCCTGCTGTTTGCGGCGATCGGGCCGCTCTTCATCGTGCTCGTCTATTCGTTTCTGACACCCGGTCCCTATGGCGGCGTGGTGTGGTCGCCATCCGTCGAAGGCTGGTTCCGGGTGCTGTTTCAACGGGACATTTTCGACGACAGCCTCAAATTCCAGGATGCGCATCTGGCGATCCTGTGGCGGTCGGTCAAGCTCTCCTTCGCGACCACGATCCTCGCCGGCATGCTGTATGTCTATCTGCCGCTGATGGTGCTGCCGCTCTATGCCAGCATGGAGAAGCTCGATTTCCGGCTGATC
>JBKOZY010000020.1:0-1288 GCA_046726135.1 Pseudomonadota bacterium
CTCGGGATCGAGCGCCTGCCGCTTGCCATCGCCATTGCCGTCCTTGCCCTCGTCTGCCATCTCGCCGGCTGGTTCCTGTTCCCACCCGACAAGGCGCTCGTCATCGAGGAGAGCTGGTTCCTCGACCAGCTCTATGCCAACTCCGCCATGTCGATCATGGCGATCATCTTCCTCATCGTGTTCTACGGATTCCGGCTGGCCTATCTCGCCGAGCAGCGGATGGACGCGCTGCTCCATAAGATGATGCCGGGCGAGATCGTCCAGCGGCTGAAGGAGAAGCCCGAGGAGACCATCGCCGATTCCTATGAGGAGGCGACCATCCTCTTCGCCGATCTCAAGGGCTTCACCCCGCTCTCTTCAGTGCTCGGTCCCGCCCGCATCGTCAGGCTGCTCGACGAGCTCTTCACCGCTTTCGACCGCGAGGCGGTTGCCCTGGGCATGATCCAGATCAAGACCATCGGCGATGCCTACATGGCGGTGGCGGGCCTCCCGGTGCCGCGCCCGGACCATGCCGAGGCAGCCATCCGCTTCGCCTGCACCCTGCTCGAGGCGGCCAAGCGGGTCGGCCGTCGCCACGGCCTCGACCTCACCATGCGGGTCGGCATCGCCTCAGGCCCGGTGACGGCCGGGGTGATCGGCCAGGCCAAGGTGACCTACGACGTCTGGGGCGACACGGTCAATCTCGCCGCCCGGCTCGAATCCTATGGCGAGCCCGGCCGCATCCATGTCAGCGCCGCCACCCGCGCCGCGCTCGAAGGGGTGCACGCTTTCACCCCGCCAATCATCGTCGACCTCAAGGGCATCGGCGAGGTCGAATGCTCCTTCCTCATCTTCGCGGATTGAGAAGCGCAGTAGGCATGCGCAATAGCAGTGAAGTGGCATTTTTTTGCCTACTGCCTACTGCCTGATCTACCCGTCCTTCCGCGACAGCCAGCTCAGCACCAGCGGCACCCACCAGGCATTGCCGCTATAGAGCGGATGCGTCGGGAACGGCCGGTCGGCGAACACCGAGGGCGGATCGTTGCGCCGGAGGATGCGATGCGCCGCCTTGATGCCGAACCAAGTGCCCATCGGCACGCCGGCAAAGCAATAGCCGAGCGCGTAGTGGATTCCCTGATGGCTGCCGAGATGCGGATACATGTCGAACGTCCCGGCGCAGCGCCCGGTCCACACATTGTCGATGCGGGCGTCCGCCAGTGCCGGAAAGATCCTGACGAGCCGCGCCTTGAGCCGCTCGGCCATGGTCGCAAGATCGGCCCGCGCGCCGGTCAGCCCGCCGAACAGGATC
>JBKOZY010000021.1:0-4721 GCA_046726135.1 Pseudomonadota bacterium
ATGTGATAGGGCGAGCATTGATAGCGGAGGCTGATGCGCGGCTCCGTGCGCAGCCGTTCCCGGAGCGCCAGCACGATCCTGGACTTGCCGATGCCGGGCTCGCCGCCGAGCAGCACGACCTGGCCCTCGCCCGAGCGCGCCAGCGTCCAACGGTGGAGCAGCAGCGCGAGCTCCTGATCGCGCCCTACCGGCGGCGCCACCTCGTCCGGATGGCGTGCCTCGAACCGGCCCTCGGCGGGTCGCTCCGCCACGACCCGAAACGCCTGCACGGCCTCGCGAAAGCCTTTGAGCGCGACCGGCGGCAGAGGATCGAGCTCGAACATGCCGCCCAGCAACTGCCGCGTGCTCGCGGCGATGACCACCTGTCCCGGCGCGGCTAGGGCTTGCAGGCGGGCTGCGAGATTGGGTGTCTCGCCCACGACGGCCTGCTCCTGGGCGGCACCCACGCCGACCAGATCGCCCACGACCACGAGGCCGGTGGCGATCCCGGCCCGTGCCGCGAGCGGCTCTCCGGCCGGCGTGGAAAGCTGGCTGACCGCCGTGGCAATCGCCAGGCCCGCCCGCGTGGCACGCTCGGCCTCGTCCTCGTGCGCCCGTGGCCAGCCGAAGTACGCCAGCACACCGTCGCCCATGAACTTTGCGACATGACCCTCAAAGCGCGCGATCTCGCCCGCCACGGCATTCTGATAGCCACGGATCACCTCGCGCATGTCTTCGGGATCAAGCCCGGCCGACAGCGCCGTCGAGCCGACGAGGTCGACGAACATCACGGTCAGCTGTCGCCGCTCGGCTCCGGTGGCCCTCCTGGCCTCCGGAGGGACCGCGCTCTCGGGCTCTAGGGGCGGGACGGACGAGGCTTCGCCCGCATGCAGTTCCGCGATCGCTCTCAGGAGCTTCTTGCGATGACCGAGGAGGACCCCGAGCTTTTCGAGGTCGGCGTCGGTCAGCTCGGGCAGGATCTCGGCGTCGATCGCGTTGTCGCGGAACGCCACCTCGTAGCGCTCCAGCCCGAGCTCGCCCAGCCAAGCCGCAATGTCCACCGCCGCTTCCACCGGTCATCGAGCTGCACTCTAGCACACTGACCAAGCATCGAAATCGCGCAAGTCGAAGGCGGTCGGGAACGCCCTCATGCAACGCCGATCAGCGGATCCAGTCGCGCCGGGTCGTCTTCGGCTCAGCGCCGAGGCTCGCGTGACCCTGCCGAGCTAGGGCGCCACGGCGACGGTCTCGAAGTCGGCGGGGATGGTGATCTCGAGCACCTCGAGGTCGGCCGAGTAGTCGAGCACGCGGTGGCTGATCCCGGGCTCCTGGTACATGCAGTCGCCGGCCTCGAGCGTGCGCTCGCCGACGCCCTCGAACGCGGTGCGCATCCACCCCTGCAGCACGTAGACCATCTGGAAATCGAGGCTGTGCGTGTGCTCGTCGCCGGGACCGTCGCACGGCTGGCGCGCGCGGATCACCTGGGCCAGCACCTTGCCGGCGGTCGCCGCGTCGATGCCGAGGTCACGGTAGGCGAAATGCGAGCGCAGTCCGACCTGCCAGTCGGCGTCGCTGGCCTTGGCGATGTGAAAGCGTCCCTTGGGGAAGCCGGGGTCGAGCGGTTGCGCGGTCCTCGCGGCGGTGGCGGTCGTGGCCATCCCTGATGCTCCGTGCTGGCGTGTCGCGCGGCTACTCTAGCCGCGCCGCCGCGCCCGGGCCATACCCCCGGTTCCGCGCGGCTGCGGCCACGGCCTGCGGCGACGGCATGCCGCACCACGAGGCGTCCGCAGCGCGCCACATTGTCGTCATCGGCGGTTTCGCCGCCGCGCCAACGAGCCGGAACCCTCGAGGGCTCGGGCCAGCAGCAGGGGGAGTTCGCACCATGAGCACGATCACCACCTCGGACGGCACGGAGATCTTCTACAAGGACTGGGGCGCCGGCCGCCCCGTCGTCTTAAGCCATGGCTGGCCGCTGAATGCGGACGCCTGGGACGACCAGATGATGTTCCTGGCGTCCCACGGCCTGCGCACGATCGCGCACGATCGGCGCGGCCACGGCCGCTCCGGCCAGCCCTGGAACGGCAACGACCTGGACACCTACGCCGACGACCTTGCGGCGTTGATCGAGAAGCTCGATCTGGGCGACGCCATCCTGGTCGGCCATTCCACGGGCGGCGGCGAGGTCACCCGCTACCTCGGTCGCCACGGCACGAGGCGCATCGCCAAGGCCGTGCTGGTCGGCGCGATCCCGCCGTTGATGCTCAAGACTCCGGCCAACCCCGGCGGCCTGCCGCTCGAGGTGTTCGACGAGATCCGCGCCGGCGTCGCCGGTGACCGCTCGCAGTATTACAAGGACCTCAGCGCGCCGTTCTATGGCGCCAACCGCCCCGGATCGAAGGTGTCGCAGGGGGTCAGGGACGCGTTCTGGCTGTGGTCCATGCAGGTCGGCCTCAAGGGTGCCTACGACTGCATCAAGGCCTTCTCCGAGACCGACCTCTCTTTGGACCTCGAGAAAATCGACGTGCCGACCCTGATCATTCACGGCGACGACGACCAGATCGTGCCGATCGGCGCCGCGGCCATGCGGTCCTCGAAGATCGTCAAGGACGCCGAGCTCAAGGTCTACCCGGGGGCGCCGCACGGCCTCGCGACGACCCACAAGGATCAGCTGAACGCGGACCTGCTCGCCTTCATTCAGGGATAAAGGTGCGAACAACGGGCCGGTGGTTGCGAACTGCACCACCCGCCCCTCCGCTCCTGGACGACAAAGGATGACGCCATGATCTTGCCACAGCCAGATTTGCTTTCGCGGCGCCGCTTCTGCTTCTGCTGCCTGGCTGGCGCGACATATGCCGCGACGACTGGTTGGCTGACGCCGAAAGAAGCCTTCGCAGAGGCCCGCGGCATCGTCAGCCTGATCAAGGACAGCGCCGCCGTCTCGCCCATCATGACCCACAAGTTGCGGAACAACGTCAGCGTGCTCGAGGGCTCCGGGGGGAACATCGCCGTTCTGACGGGCCCTGATGGCAAGGTGCTCATCGATGGGGGCATCGGCGTATCGCGTCCCCGAATCACCAAGGCTCTCGCGGATCTCGGCGCCCATCCCATCACGCATCTGATCAACACGCATTGGCACTTCGACCATACCGACGGCAACGAATGGCTGCATGAGGTCGGGGCCACGATCATCGCTCAAGAAAACACCCGCAAGCATCTTTCCGAGATACAGCGCGTCGAGGACTGGGATTATAATTTCCTCCCCTCGGCCCCCGGCGCGATCCCGACCGAAATCTTTGCGACCGAACGCAGCCTGACGCTCAACGGTGTTTCCATCGGCCTGAAACATTACGGGCCAGCGCACACCGACAGCGACATTTCCGTCATATTTGCTGACGCTGACATCCTTCACGCCGGCGATACGTATTGGAATGGCATCTATCCCTTCATCGACTATTCGACCGGCGGCAGCATCGACGGCATGATCGCGGCATCCGACGCCAATTTGGCGGCGACGACAAACAAGACGATCATCATTCCAGGTCACGGCCAGCCGGTCAGCAATAAATCCGAGCTGCTGGAATTCCGCGATATGCTCGTCGCCATCCGGGACGACGTCGCGACGCTCAAAAAGCAAGGAAGATCGGGAGACGAGACCGTCGCCGCCAAGCCGACGGCGGCGTTTGACTCGAAGTGGGGCAATTTTGTCGTCGATCCCGGCTACTTCACCAGATTGGTCTACGAGGGCGTCTGACCCCAGATGTGATCGCTCGGGGGCGGTCTCAGGCACGACGACAGCGGCAACTGATTCCCCAGCTCTCGGCCTCTGAAGGCGCCATTGCGGGCACGCCTCCGCTTGTCCGAGCGGCGTCGCCTTCACGCCGCAGGGTCAATGCGATCCGGGGGCCCGTCAGCCGGGCCAGACCCGGCCCTGGCTGGTCAGCTCCGGCCAGGCGATCGGCGCGCCCGCGGCCGCGGCGGCCTGCTCGGGCGACAGCGCCGGGTCCCACAGCCCGGCGACGAAGCGCCGCCCGGTCACCCCGTCCGAGGCGGGCGAAGCCAGCCACTGCGCGGGCGGCGCCATCGCCGCGGGCGGGATCATTTCGCTGCGGGCGAACGGCGCCGAGGCCGGCACCATCCGGGTGTCGGTCGGCCCGCCGGGGATCAGCACGTTCACGGTCACGCCGGTGCCCCGGAACTCCTTCGCCCAGATCGCAGACGCCGCCTCGAGCGCCGCCTTGGCCGGACCATAGGGGGCAAAGCCCTCGTTCAGCATGGTGAAGAAGCTGGTGGTGACGTTCACGACCCGGCCCCAACCCTGCTCGACCATCGGCGGCACCGCCGC
Source organism: Pseudomonadota bacterium (assembly GCA_046726135.1). GTDB lineage: Bacteria > Pseudomonadota > Alphaproteobacteria > Rhizobiales > Aestuariivirgaceae > DATAFF01. The sequence continues at coordinate 4,322 of JBKOZY010000021.1, forward strand.
GCGCATCATCAGGAACGCGCCCATGCAGTTGACCTCGAAGAACCGGCGCCAGTGGTCGGGCGCGATCTCCGCGAGACGCACCGGCCGCGCGAAGTGGTCCTCGCGGATCGTGCCCATGCCGATCCCGGCGTTGTTGATCAGGACGTCGAGGCCGCCGCAGTTGGCGCGCACATGGGCGACGGCGACCTCACAGTCCTCGGGGCGGGCCACGTTCGCCTGAACCTTGAGCACCTCCTGGCGACATGCCGCGAGCGCGTCGGCATCCAGATCGAGCACCGCCACCCGGGCGCCGATCGCCAGCAGGCCGTCTGCAATGGCCGCGCCGATCCCGCGCGCGCCGCCGGTGACCAGCGCCACCTTGCCCGCTGCCGACAGCGCCGCCGGGGTCGTGGGACGAGCG
>JBKOZY010000022.1:0-3767 GCA_046726135.1 Pseudomonadota bacterium
GAACGACGCTTCGCTCACCGGCACGCCCCTTGCCGGCCCGCCTGAGCCCATGTGACAGTGTCGCCGGCGGCGGTTCTGTCAAAAGCTGCAAGAGGAGAATGATGGCCACTCTCGACGATGTGCTCGCCAGAGCCGACCGCAACCTCGATCACAGTCTGGAACGCTTGTTCGAGCTGCTGCGCATCCCGAGCATCTCGACCGACCCGGCACATGCGCCGGAGTGCCGCAGGGCGGCGCAGTGGCTGGTCGCCGAACTGGCCGCGCTCGGCTTCGAAAGTGGGCTGCGCGACACGACGGGACACCCGATGGTCGTTGCCCACCGGGCCGGCCCCAATGGGGCCCCGCATGTGCTTTTTTACGGCCATTACGATGTTCAGCCGCCTGATCCCCTCGAAAAATGGCAAACGCCGCCCTTCGAACCGGTGCGACGCACGGATTCCGATGGTATGGAAAGGATTTACGCCCGAGGAGCATCGGACGACAAGGGCCAACTGATGACCTTTGTCGAAGCCAGCCGCGCCTATGTCGAGGCGGCCGGTGAACTGCCGGTGTCGGTCACCGTGCTCATCGAAGGCGAGGAGGAGAGTGGTTCGCCGAGTCTCGGCCCGTTTCTCGATGCGCATCGCGGCGAGCTCAAGGCGGACATCGCGCTGGTCTGTGACACCGGCATGGTCGACGAGGCGACCCCCGTCGTCACCACCCGCCTGCGCGGCCTTGTTCATGAGGAGGTGACGGTCACCGGCCCCACCATCGACCTGCATTCGGGCATGTATGGCGGACCGGCGATCAATCCGATCAAGGTCCTGGCCCGGATCATTGCCGATCTCACCGACGCGAAGGGCAGGGTGACGATCCCCGGCTTCTATGACGAGGTTCGCGATCTCAGCCCCGAGATCCGCCGCCAATGGGCGGCATTGAGCTTCGATGAGGGAAAGTTCCTGGCCAAGGTCGGGCTGAAGCGGTCGATGGGCGAGGAGGGCTTCTCCGTCCTCGAGCAGATCTGGGCCCGCCCCACTGCCGAGATCAACGGCATCATCGGCGGCTATTCCGGGGTCGGCACCAAGACCGTCATTCCCTCGCAGGCCTCGGCCAAATTTTCCTTCCGGCTCGTCGCCGATCAAAACCCGGACCGCATCCGCGAGAGCTTCGGCGCCTTTGTCCGTGCGCGCCTTCCCGAAGGCGCATCGGTGTCCTTCGGCCAGGCCCACGGCGCGAGCCCTGCCGTGCACATCCCTGAGGGCAACCGCTTTCTCGGCGCCGCCCGCCAGGCGCTCGAGAACGAGTGGCTCAAAGCCCCGGTCCTGCTCGGCTCGGGAGGATCGATCCCGATCGTCGGCAACTTCCAGAAAGTGCTCGGGATGGACAGCCTGATGATCGGCTTCGCGCTCGATGACGACGCCATTCATTCACCCAACGAGAAATACAATCTCTTGAGTCTTCACAAGGGCATCAGGAGCTGGATCCGGGTGCTCTCGGCGCTGGCAAGCGAAAGGTGATGGAGCATCACGAGAACCCGGTCTTCTACAAGGATCTCCTGCTGCTGCTCGGCACCGCAGGTGTGGTCATTCCGCTCTTCCACCGCCTGCGGATCAGCCCGGTCATCGGCTATCTCATCGCCGGCATCCTGATCGGCCCCTATGGCATCGGTCGCCTCGCCGGCAGCGCGCCCTGGCCGGCCGCCTTCTCGATCTCCGACACCTCCAGCATCGCCTTTGTCGGCGAGCTCGGCGTCGTCATGCTGCTCTTCATGATCGGCCTCGAGCTGTCGCCGGCGCGCCTCTACACCTTGCGGCGGCTGGTCTTCCTGCTGGGCTCGGCGCAGCTCGTGCTGTCAGCCGGACTCCTGGGCCTCGCCGCCTACCTCCTGGGAATGGAACCGACCTATGCCGCGGTTCTCGGCCTGGCGCTCGCCCTCTCCTCGACCGCCATCGTGGTCGAGCTCCTGTCGGCCGGCAAGCGCCTCGGCACCCAGGTCGGGCGGGCCACCTTCTCGATCCTGCTGCTGCAGGACCTCGCTTTTGTCGCCATCCTGCTGTTCATCGGCTCGCTCGGCCGCAGCGGTGGCGCCGAGAACGTCTTTGTCGGCATCATGCTGGCGCTGCTCCAGGCGGTGATCGCCGTCATCGCCATCATGGTGCTCGGCCGCTTTGCCCTGCGGCCTTTCCTGCGTCTCGCCGCCGAGGCCGGCGGCGCCGACCTGTTCCTTGCCTCGATCATGTTCATCGTTGCCGCCACCGCCCTCTTGTCGCAGGCCGCCGGCCTCTCCATGAGCTTCGGCGCCTTTGTCGCCGGTCTTCTCATCGCCGAGACCGAGTTCCGCCGCGAGGCCGAAAGCCTGATCGACCCCTTCAAGGGATTGCTCCTCGGCATCTTCTTCATCTCGGTCACCATGACCATCAACCCGGCCACTTTGATCCAGCAGCCGGTGCTGGTGTTCTCAGCCGTGCTTGGGATGATCGCCGTCAAGGCCGCGGTCGTCATGCTGGTCGGACCGCTCTTCGGGCTGCGCTGGCCGACGGTGATCGAGACGGCGCTGCTCACCGGTCCGGGCGGCGAGTTCGGTTTCGTTGCGCTCGGCGCGGCTGCCACACTCGGTGCCCTGCCCCGCAATGTCGCCAGCCACGCCACCCTGATCATTGCCGTCAGCATGTTCGCTCTGCCCTTCATCTCGGCTGGGGCAGGGCGGTTGAACAAGCGCATGGAGGCGGCCAGGCCCTTGCCTCCGGGAGCTGAGGTCGAGCCGCCGGCCCAGGACGGCGAGCGGGTGGTGATCGTCGGCTTCGGGCGGGTCGGGCAGCTCGTCGCCGACATGCTCGAGGAGTATCGCGTGCCTTACATCGCCGTCGACTCGGATGCGAGCCTGGTGGTGCGCCGCCGCGCCGACGGCAAGCCTGTCTATTACGGCAATGCCGAGCGCCCGGAGTTCCTGAGGCGCTGCGGCATCGCCAATGCCAAGGCGCTGGTCGTCACCATGGACGCTCCCGCCAAGGTCGACAGCCTGACCCAGATCGCCCGGGCCGAGCGCGATGATCTCATCATCGTCGCGCGCGCCCGCGACGAGCAGCATGCCCGCCAGCTCTACCGCCTGGGCGTCACCGACGCGGTGCCCGAGACGACCGAGGCGAGCCTCCAGCTCGGCGAGGCGGTGCTCGACGAGATCGGCATTCCGATCGGCATCATCATTGCCGGCATCCATCAGCGTCGCGAAGATTCGCGGCGCGCCCTCGGCCGCAAGGATCGCCGCCGCAAGGCCGCCGCAAAGGCGAGCGCCGAAACGAAGGTCGCCGACAAGGCCGGCAGTAGGTAATAGGCAATAGGCGGTGAGCGGTTCCATTGCCTACTGCCGACTGCCTATTTGCCGACTGCCCCTGAGCGCCAGCTTCGGCGACAGCTCGCGCAGCAGCTTGCTGCGAAACGCTTTGGCAAAATCCTGATAGGTCTCGGCGGTGATCACGAAGGCGTCCTCGCCGCCGGCGACGAAGGCGGTGAAATAATCCCCAAGCCCCGGATCGCCATCGAGGATCGGCAGGCCGTTGACGGTGATGTGGCGCGCCAATGCGTCATCCCGCGCGACGGCCGGCGCGATGCCGGAATTATTGCGCCCATCGCCCGATAGGTCGATCCGCCTGAGCCGTCCGGCAAAGGCATTGTTGTCGATGAGCTTGACGCAGAACTGGATCGCGTGGCCAAGCGCCGTCTGGTTGGCCCAGTTCGATCGGCGAACCTTCTCGACCTCCTCGGCGAAGCTCAGCGCATCGGTCCCGTCG
>JBKOZY010000023.1:0-2373 GCA_046726135.1 Pseudomonadota bacterium
CGCTTACGCACGAGCGGAATGCGCTCATCGCTCTGTCCGGGCTTAACCCGGTTGCCGGCGGCAATGACGTCGTTTTCGCCGTTGTCGCCGAGTTGTTTTCGCTTGTCCTTGAGCGCGGCCTTGAAGAGGGCATAGGCGGGATGAGTCGGCTGGAGACTCTGAAGATAGGCAACCGGGAAGGGCGTCCAGGCGAGAACTTTCATCGCCCGGTTGAGATCGACTGGTTCGGCCACGATATCGTTATAAGCGGTGAGCCGCTCGGGGATGAGCCTGCCGCCCGACGCTTGGCGCGCGTAGCGCAGCACCGCTGCCGAGAGGCCGAGATCAAGCCTCGCTTGGCGGCCTAAGTCGTCGGTCGCTCCGACGCTGTCGGAGTAGGAGGCAAGGACCGGCGGGAGATAGTCCTTGCGATCCATGCCATCGTCGGCCGAAGAGGCAAGGAAGCCCAAAATCTCCTGAGCGCGAGGAGTGAGACCTTCGGCCGCCGCCCATAGCGGCTTGAAGCCATTGGCGCGGTAAAACGCGAGAATTGCGGTCTTTTCGGCGGCCGTCACCCGTATCGAGGTGTCGGGGCTGAGGAGTTCGGTATAGATGGCGGCGGCGACCGGGTCCGAAGGCACGGGTTCGGTGAAAGCGGTGGCAGAGAGGCGGACCAGCGGTTCCGGCTGATAGATGACGATCTTCTCGGCGGGCTCGGCATCCTCGACATCGTAATCCGCTTCATGGCTCGAACCGTTGAACCGAAAGACATTGGGGTCGAACCGGCGCTGGGACTTACGGCGGAAAATATCGAAGAATGAAGAGCCTGATTGCCCGCGATCGAAGGAATTGGAGGGGGATCCGGAGTTTTGATAGGTCCAAATTCGGTCGCGCTCGGCCAACGCCACGCCTGCGAAACTCAACCCCACTAACGACAACACCGCGGCGCTTACGAAAACCCGAACGGCCTTCATCCTGATAGCTCCTGCGACCCCTCGGGGTTTTACCTAGACGCGCTGTCCTTTAGTTTCAACTCAACGCCCTGAACACGGTTCCGAAATCGTGAACCTGTCACATATTTGCTTCTTCGAGGCCCAAATCGCGCATTTTGCGGTAAAGGGTCGAGCGGCCGATGCCGAGCTTGCGCGCGACTTCCGACATCTGGCCGCGATAACGGTGGAGTGCGAGGCGGATCATGTCGGCCTCGACCTCTTCGAGCTTGCGGATATGTCCGCCATCGGTGACGGCGGGAATGCCGAGCGCCATGCCGTCCGAAACGATCGCACCTTGCGACTTCGCGACCGCCGGCGAGCCGATGATGGCGGCAGCACCCTGGGCCGTAGCAGGCTTGGGCGCGACCGCCGGCAGATGCGGAATCTTCACTTCATAACCTTCAACGAGCGAGGCGATCTGGGGGAAGTCCTCTACCCCCAGAATGTCGCCTTCGCATAAGACGATGGCGCGGAAGACGGTGTTTTCCAGCTGGCGCACATTGCCTGGCCACGCATAGGCCTGAAGCATCGAAAGCGCGTTGGGATCGATGCCGCGCACCTTGCGGCCCTCTTCGGCGGCAAAGCGGGTGATGAAATGATTGACGAGTGCCGGAATGTCGTCCTTGCGGTCGCGCAAGGGCGGCACCATGACCGGATAGACATTGAGGCGATAATAGAGATCCTCGCGGAACTGCCCCTGCTTCACCATCTCGATCATGTTGCGGTTGGTGGCCGAGATGAGGCGGATATTCACTTTCACCGGCCGGCGTGACCCGACCGGATCGATCTCGCCCTCCTGGATGGCGCGCAGGAGCTTCACCTGCATGTCGAGCGGCAGCTCGGCGACTTCATCGAGGAAGAGCGTGCCGTTGTCGGCTTCCTGGAACTTGCCGATATGCTTGCCGGTGGCGCCGGTGAAGGCGCCCTTCTCATGACCGAAGAGGATGGACTCGACGAGATTTTCAGGGATGGCGCCGCAATTGACCGCGACGAAGGGACGGCCGCGCCTTTCGCTCTCGCCCTGAATGGCGCGCGCGATCATTTCCTTGCCGACACCCGATTCCCCTTCGATGAGGATCGGAATATTGGATTGGGCCCCGCGCCGGCCGAGCCGCATGACATTGGCCATCGCTGGCGATGAGGCAATGAGATCATCGAAGGTGAGGGCACCGCCGACCTTCTTGTTAAGCCGCTTCACCTCCTCGGTGAGCGCATTGACCTTGAGCAGGTTCTGCATCGAGACGCGCAGCCGCTCAGGGCTGATCGGCTTCACCACGAAATCGTCCGCCCCCGCCCGCATCGCCTTGATGACGGTTTCGATCGAGCCCTGCGCGGTCTGAACAATCACCGGCACGTCGCCCCTGACGCCGGTCATCTTTTCGAGGAATTCGAGCCCGTCCAT
>JBKOZY010000024.1:0-2287 GCA_046726135.1 Pseudomonadota bacterium
GTTTCTGGGCGCCGGTCCGCGCATAAGTGATCGCCGCCCGCCGGTCCATGCCTGGGGTCTGGGCCGTGTTGCTGTCGAGCGATCCTGCCGGGATGACCCGGACGCCGTCATATTTCCACTTGTTCTCGGTATCGTTCATGACTCGCCTCACCTAGGACCGCGACAGCACCGCCTTCAGGAAATCCCGTGTCCGCGCCTCGCGGGGCTCCTTCATCAGCCGCTCCGGCGCATCGATCTCGATCACCCGGCCCTCGTCCATGAACACCACGCGATCGCTGACTTCGCGGGCGAAGCCGAGCTCATGGGTGACGACGATCATCGTCATCCCGGTCTGTGCCAGATCGCGTATCACGCCGAGCACCTCGCCCACCAGCTCGGCATCGAGGGCAGAGGTCGGCTCATCGAACAGCATGAGCTTCGGCTGCATCGCCAGTGACCGCGCAATGGCGACGCGCTGCTGCTGCCCGCCGGACAGCTCGGCCGGATAGACATTCGCCTTGTGTGCCAGCCCGACCCGCTCCAGCAACGCCATAGCGCTGGCGCGCGCCTCTTGCGGCGGCCTCTTCAGAACTTGTATCGGACCTTCCGTCACATTCTGCAGCGCCGTCATGTGAGGAAACAGGTTGAAACGCTGGAACACCATCCCGGTGATGCGCCGCTGCCTTGCGATCTCGGCTTCGCTCAACGGATGCAGGGCATCGCCGACGATGCGGTAGCCGGTCAGTTCGCCATCAAGCCAAATGGCACCCGCATCGATCCTCTCGAGCTGGTTGATGCAGCGCAGGAACGTGGTCTTGCCGGACCCCGATGGACCGATGACGCAGACCACCTCGGTCGGCATCACATCGAGGGTGATATCTTCGAGTGCCTTCACCGATCCGAAGGATTTGCCGACGCGGACGGCCGACACCAGCGGCTTCATCGCGTCGCACTCGAGGCGAAGCCTCGCCCGAAGCGGTTCTCGAGCATCGCCTGGAACACCGACAGGACCGAGACCACGATGAGATACCAAAAAGCGGCGACCATCAGCAGCTCGATGACCTTCGCATTGGTGTAATAGATGTCCTGGGCGTTTCTCAGAATGTCGCTGAAGCCGATGATGCTGGCGAGCGAGGTGATCTTGAGGAGGGCGATGAATTCGTTGCCGAGAGGCGGCACCACGACCCGCATCGCCTGCGGCAAGATGATCCGCCGGAGCGACAGCCAATAGGACATGCCGATCGACTTCGACGCCTCATACTGTCCGCGATCGACCGAGAGCAACCCGGCGCGGACGATCTCGGAAACATAGGCCCCCTCATTGAGGCCGAGGCCGAGAAGCGTCGCTACCGCCGGCGTGATGACATCGACAGTGCGAAAATCGAACAGACCGGGTATGCCGATTCGGGGAAACACCAGCGCCAGATTGAACCAGATCAGCAGTTGCAGGATGACCGGCGTGCCACGGAAGAACCAGGCATAGAACAGGGCGGCGCTCCTGAGCACGGGATTGGGAGAGCCGCGCGCTACCGCGCACAGCACGCCGATGATGATGCCGATCGCCATACAGGCGATCGACACCCAGATGGTGTTGAAGAGACCCTGGAGGATCGTCGGCCAGAACAGATATTCGCGGGTCGTCGACCAGTCGATCTTGCCGCGGGCAAAGGCATCGACGAGGAGGGCGAGCAGGAGGAGAGTGACGACGACCGCCGTTATCCGGCCATAATGGCGGGGACGCAGGTGACGCAGGCGTGCGACGTCGACTTCCTCCATGGCTCACGTTGACCCCGCTGCCTTAGGGTGCCGGTCCGGCGTCTAAGGTGACGTCCTTATACGAGCTGAGGTCGAGCTTCCACTTCTTGATCAGCTCGTCATAGGTCCCGTCGGCGATCACCTTCTTCAGCGCGAAGGCGAAAGCATCCCTAAGCGTGTTGTCGCCACTGCCTTGGAAGGCCATGCCCATCAGCGTCGAGGAGAAGGGCTCGCCAAATGCGCGGTAGACCCCTGATTCCGTCTGGATGATGGTCGGCACCGCCTCGAGGCCCTGAACGGCCGCGGCCGCCCGCCCGGTCTTGAGGTTGGTCAGCTGCTGGCCGAGGTCGGTATCGACCATGACGGTGATCGGCTGCTTCCCGGCAGCGACGCAGTTCTTCTCGCTCCACGCCTTGACCGTGTCGGGGTAGCTCGTGCCGCGGGTCGTGGTGATGGTCTTGCCGCAGAGATCGGTGAGCTTCTCGAGCTCCTTCAGGCTGGTCAGCGTGTAATACTGGGCGCCTGCCTTGAGGTAGTCGATGAAGGTGAACAT
>JBKOZY010000025.1:0-8679 GCA_046726135.1 Pseudomonadota bacterium
CGGCAGCGGCGGCGAGGGTCTGGCGCTGCAGGGCGGCCAGCGCCGGGCTGAACTCGACGAGGTGGATGCGGGCGGCAGCGGCGAAGGCTGGGGCGATGCGGCAAGCCCTGAGCAGATCGGCCATCAGCGTGCCCCGGCCGGGACCAAGCTCGACCAGGCGGACCGGATCGGGCCGCCCCATGAGCTCCCAGCCGGCAAGGCACCAGACGCCGATCAGCTCGCCGAAGATCTGCGACACCTCGGGCGCCGTGGTGAAGTCGCCCAGCCGGCCGAACGGCATTCGCGCCATGTAATAGCCATGGCGCGGATGGGCGAGGCAGAGCGTCACGTAGCGGTCGATGGTCAGCGGGCCGTCGCTCGCGATCATTTCCTTGATGATGTCCTCGAGCGCGCTCATCCGGCCCTCCGGGCCCGCAGGATGAGCCAGATGCCGATGGCGATGAGTGGCAGCGACAGCAGCATGCCGGCGGTGAGAAAGCCGACGACCGGCCCGAGCTGGGTGTCGGGCTCGCGGAAAAATTCGACGAAGAAGCGGGCCATGCCATAGCCCAATGCAAAGATGCCGGCGACCAGACCCGGTCGCGCCAAGGCATGATAGCGGTCGGCGGCGATCCTGATGACGATGAACAGGACAAGCCCTTCGAGGATCGCTTCGTAAAGCTGGCTCGGGTGACGCGGCTCGGGCCCGCCATTGGGGAAGACCATGGCCCAGGGGACGGAGGACACCCGGCCATAGAGCTCGCCATTGATGAAATTGGCGAGGCGACCAAGCCCGAGGCCGATCGGCACGCCGGTGGCAGCGAGGTCGAGCAGCCGGTCGAGGCCGATGCCATGCCGTCGCCCATAGGCCCAGGCAGCCACGATCACACCGAGGAAGCCGCCATGGAACGACATGCCGCCATGCCAGACCTCGAGGATGGCGAGCGGGTGGGCGAGATAATGCGGCAGATTGTAGAACAACACATAGCCGAGCCGGCCGCCCAGCACCACGCCGAGGGTGGCCCAGAGCAGGAAATCGTCGAGCTGCTGCGGCGTGACCGGAGGGCCACTCGGCTCCCACAATTCGCGGCGCCGCGCGAGGTGCTTGGCGTAGGCGACGGCAAGCAGCAGGCCGAAGACATAGGCGAGCGCGTACCAGCGGATGGCAAGCGGGCCGATCGAGAAGGCGACAGGATCGATCTCGGGAAAGGGAATGGCATAGAGGGGCGGCATGTCGCGGCGACACTGGGTTGAAGGCGGTGATTTGGTCAATCCACCTTGAATGCGGCCTGGTTGCGACATAGTTGTGCAGACGGCGACGATCTCAGAAAGGGCCATGCCATGACGACGACCTCCTCGCGTTTCTTCGACGAGATCGCCAAGCTGATGAACAGCGCCGCCGGGGCCGCTCAAGGGGTGCGCCGCGAGATCGACACGCTGGTCAAGGCGCAGGTCGAGCGCGTGCTCAACGAGCTCAATGTGGTGCAGCGGGAGGAATTCGACGCCGTCAAGGAGATGGCGGGCCGTGCCCGTGAGGAAAATGAGCGACTGCTCGGACGCGTGGCGGAGCTTGAGCGGCAGGTCACCGGGACGGTCAAGAAGGCTGAGCCGCAATCGCAATCCACGACTCAGCCGAGTGCGGCGCCGCCGCCGTTCCCGGCAAACGAGTCCGGCAGCGGCGGACCATCGGGAAGCGGTGCCTGAGAAGCACAGAAGTCGTTCTTCATACCCGACAAATCGATGTCGGGTCTTGATGCGCGACTCGCGATTGGGCAATTTCTTGTTGGTGGCTAGGGCATTGATTCGGGGGGCCAATCGGGGAGCCTCCATCGCGGTCCTTGCCTCCTGCGACCACTTACTGGCGGTGTCCGTCGGGCACCGCGGGGGGAACAAAGATGACGGCTGCTGCCCCTTTGCTCGTCGAGGACGCTCCCAATCCCATCGACAAGATCGAGCACCTTGCCTCAAGGCACGACTGGTTCGTCGACCGGCCGGCCGACGACGAGGTCAACATGATCATTGCCGGCGGTTGGACAGACCTTCATGTCAGCATCAATTGGCGCGATGATCTCGAAGGGCTGCACATCGCCTGCTCCTTCGACCTCAAGGTTCCGTCGAACCGGCGCGGCGAGGTTGCCCGGTTGGTGACGCTGATCAACGAGCAGCTCTATTTCGGTCATTTCGATCTGTGGGCGAGCGAGGGGACGCTGCTGTTCCGCAACGGTCTCCTGCTGACCGGCGGGGCGGAGGCGACGGAAGCGCAATGCGAGGCGCTGATCGATCTGGCGCTCGACGCCTGCGAGCGATATTTTCCGGCCTTCCAGTTCGTGATCTGGGCCGGCAAAACCGCCGATGATGCGATGCGATCCTGCTTGATCGAGACCATGGGTGAGGCATGAGCCTGCCGCTTGGCGGCACGCTTGCACTGATCGGTGCCGGCAAGATGGGCGGCGCCCTGCTCGAAGGCTGGCTGCGGCAGGGTATCGACCCGGCGCAGGTGGTGGCGTTCGATCCGCATCCGCCGCCCGAGATGGCGGCGCTGCTGAAGGACCGCAAGATCAGGCACAATCCTGATCCCGCGGCGATCGAGCGCCTCGAGGTCGTGCTGGTGGCGGTCAAGCCGCAATTCATGGACGAGGCGCTGACGCAGGCGAAACCGCTGGCGCAGCACCGGCCGCTCGTCATCTCGGTGGCGGCGGGCAAGACCATCGCGACCTTCGAGCAATGGTCCGGCAAGGATGCGGCGGTGGTCAGGGCGATGCCGAACACGCCGGCGGCGGTCGGCCGCGGCATTACCGCGATGGTGGCGAATGCCCATGTCGACGCGCGGCAGCGGGCGCTGGCACTGGCGCTGCTCTCGGCGGTCGGCGAGGTGGTGACGCTCGAGGATGAGGCGCTGCTCGATGCCGTCACCGCGGTCTCGGGGTCGGGTCCGGCCTATGTTTTCTATCTCACCGAATGCCTGGCGGCGGCGGGACGCGCCGCAGGGCTCGACGAGGCGCTGGCGGTGAAGCTCGCGCGTGCCACGGTTGCCGGGGCCGGCGAGCTGATGCGCCAGAGCGGCCTGCCAGCCGACGTGCTGCGGCAGAACGTGACCTCGCCCAAGGGCACCACCCAGGCGGCGCTCGAGGTGCTGATGGCGGATGACGGGCTCGCCCCGCTGATGCGGCGGGCGGTCGACGCGGCGCAGCGGCGTTCGAGGGAATTGGGGAAGGGGTGAGCAGGCAGTAGGCAGTAGGCGGTAGGCAATCGGGAAGTGTGCCGGTCACTGCCTATTGCCTAATGCCTATTGCCGGCTAAATTCCCCGCCATGGCCGACGACCCTTCAGTCAACGACAAGATCCTCGATGCGGCTCTCAGTCTCGCCGCGTCCCGGCGGTGGACCGAGATCACCTTGCGCGACATAGCCAGCGAGGCGGGCTTGAGCCTTGCCGCACTCAATGAAGCGGTGCCGTCACGCGCCGCGATCCTCGCCCTCCTCAACCGCCGCATCGACCAGCGCATGCTGGCGGCGCTCGACAAGGATCCGGTTTCAGGCGATCCCCATGACCGGATCTTCGAGGTGCTGATGCGCCGGCTCGAGGTGATGGCGCCCTATCGCGCGGCCGTGGCGAGCATCATCGCCGATCCGGCGACCCTGCTCGACGATCCGCCGGAGATCGCAAGCTCGCTTGGCCGAAGCCTCGGCTGGGTGCTGGCGGCGGCCGGGCTCGAGGACAGCGGCAGCCGCGAGATCATCAAGCGGCTCGGCCTTGCCGCGGTCTACCGGCGGGTGCTCGGCGTCTGGGTCGAGGATGACGATCCGGGGTTGGCGCGCACCATGGCGGCGCTCGATCGGGCTTTGCGGGACGGCGAGACCTGGCTCAAGCGTCTGGCGCCAGCCTTGTCGCTTGCCGGCGCGTTCGGCAGCGCGGCGCGCGCCCTGGTCCGCGGACGGCGACGGCCCGCCGCATGACGGACATCATCGCTTTCGGCGATTTTCTCAAGGTCGATATCCGGGTCGGGACGGTGATCGCGGCCGAGCCCTATCCAGAAGCGCGCAAGCCGTCGATCAAGCTCACCGTCGATTTCGGGCCGGAGATCGGCGTCAAGCGCTCGTCGGCCCAGCTCACCCGCCATTACACCCCCGACTCACTGATCGGCCGCCAGGTGGCCGGGGTGGTGAATTTCCCGCCGCGCCAGATCGGCAAGTTCATGTCGGAGGTGCTGGTGCTCGGCTTCCCCGACGCCGACGGCGAGGTGGTGCTGGTGGCGGTCGAGCGGCCGGTGCCGGATGGCGGTCGGCTGTTTTAGCAAAAAGGCAGTAGGGGTTAGGCAGTAGGCAGTGACCTGCGCTCTTTGCCTACTGCCTACTGCCTACTGCCTACTGCCTACTGCCTACTGCCTACTGCCTAATCGATATGCAGAATGTAGCCGGCGCCGCGCACTGTCTGGAGATAGACCGGCACGGCCGGATCGTCCTCGATCTTGCGGCGCAGCCGGTTGATCTGGACATCGACGCTCCTGGCATTCTCCTCGCTGCCGCCGACCGCCAGCTCGCCGCGGGCCACCGCATGGCCGGCGCGCTGGGCCAGGAGCCGCAACATGTCGCGCTCGCGTGACGACAGGCGCACCAGCTCCTCGCCGCGCCGCAACTCGCCGCGGGTCAGGTTGAAGCGGCAACGGCCGAAGCGCACCTCCTCGGCAACGGTCGGCCGCTGCGGCTTGCGCTTGAGGATCGAGCGGATGCGCAGCAGAAGCTCGCGCGGGTCGAAGGGCTTGGACAGATAGTCGTCGCTGCCGGCGGTCAGGCCGCGAATGCGGTCCTCGGGGTCGGCAAGCGCCGACAGGATCAGAATCGGCATCTCGCTGTTCTCGGCCCGGAGCTTGCGGGTGAGCTCGAGGCCGGATTCATCGGGCATCATCACGTCGACCACGGCGAGATCGAAGGCAATGCCGAGCATCCGCTGGCGCGCCTCGGCGGCACTGCCGGCAGCGCTCACCCGCAGGCCATTGGCCGACAGGAAGCTCTGGATCAGCTCGCGGATGCGGCGGTCGTCATCGACCACCAGCACATGGGGAGGGTTGGTCTCGCTCATCGTCAGCCGCCCTGGCGGGGCGCGGTCAGGCGCCCGACCTTGTCGCGGGCGGCCTGGTCGATGAGCTTGCCGAGCACCCGGCGATATTGGCCGTCCTCGGGCTCGCCGGCCTCGGCGAGGGCCTGGCGGATGCGAGCGATCTGCGGCGCCATCAGCGAAGCGTGGAGCCCTGCCCCCTCGGTGGTCAGAAACAACAGTCGCTGGCGCCGGTCGTCCTCGCCTTCGACCTGATAGACGAAGCCCTTGTCGATGAGTTCGCGCAGCACCCGTCCGAGGCTCTGCTTGGTGATGCGCAGGATGTCGAGCAGCTCCTGGACGCGGATGCCGGGGTTGCGCCCGACGAAATGCAGCACCCGGTGATGCGCCCGGCCGAAGCCGTAATCGGCGAGCAACCGATCGGGATCGGAAACGAAGTCGCGATAGGCGAAGAACAGGAGCTCGATCAGCTCGATAATCTCCTGTTCGGCCGGGCGCGCCTCTCCGCTCAGGGCGGTGGCCTTGGACAGTGCCGTCGGGACGGCGCGGGTGGTTATGTCAGTCATATTGACATATCCTACCCTGGCCAGTAGTTTTTGCAACCACCCGGCGGAAAGATGACAAACAGCGTGCTCGCTTCTGCAACCACATGTTGCGGAGGTCGCCGTCCGGACATCAGGAGGTCAGAATGTCGGTTGTTCCCTTCGATCAGCGCGAAGGCGTGATTTGGCTCAATGGGGAGTTCGTGCCGTGGGCCGATGCCAGGGTTCATGTGCTGACTCACGGGCTGCACTATGCCTCGGCGGTATTCGAAGGCGAACGCGCCTATGGCGGCGAGATCTTCAAGCTCAGGGAGCACACCGACCGGTTGTTCGCCTCGGCAGAGATGCTCGACATAGTCATCCCCTACACGGTCGAGGAGATCGACGAGGCGTGCCGCGAGACGCTGAGGCGCCAAGGCTACCGCGATGCCTATGTCCGGCCGATCGCCTGGCGCGGCTCGGAGATGATGGGAGTCTCCGGCCAGAGCAACCGCATCAACGTCGCCATCGCGGTCTGGCAGTGGCCGGCCTATTTCGATCCGGCACATCTCGAAAAGGGCATCAAGCTCGACATCGCCGAATGGCGCCGGCCCGATCCGCGCACCGCCCCGTCCAAGGCCAAGGCGGTCGGTCTTTACATGATCTGCACGCTCGCCAAGCATACGGCGGAGCG
Source organism: Pseudomonadota bacterium (assembly GCA_046726135.1). GTDB lineage: Bacteria > Pseudomonadota > Alphaproteobacteria > Rhizobiales > Aestuariivirgaceae > DATAFF01. The sequence continues at coordinate 6,249 of JBKOZY010000025.1, forward strand.
CAAGGGCTGTGCCGATGCGCTGATGTATGACTGGCGCGGCCAGGTGGCCGAATGCACCGGCGCCAACATCTTTTTCGTCAAGAACGGCGAGCTGCACACGCCGACGCCGGACTGCTTCCTCGATGGAATCACCCGGCGCACCGTCATCGACCTGGCCCGGCGGCGCCAGATCAAGGTCAATGAGCGGGTCATCATGCCGGAGGAGCTCCCCGGCTTCGAGCAGTGCTTCATCGTCGGCACCGCTGCCGAGGTCACGCCGGTGGGCGAGATCGGGCCGCATCGCTTCACGGTGGGCGATCTGGTGCGGACGCTGAGGGCGGACTACCTGTCGGAAGTTCAACCAAAGGCAGCCGCGGCCGAGTAAGGCCGCTCCAGGGTTGAGGCTCTCAAAGCTTGCCTCGAGGGATCGGGTCGCTATTGTGGCCCGACGATGGGAGCATAGCGGGAGGGACAGCGCATGATGTCCACAGCGTTGCGGCTTTGTGCCGTGGCAACCATGCTGCTTGGGCTTGTCTTCGGCGGCAGCGAGGGGGCCCAGGCGCTCGGCAACGAGAAAGTGGCCCATGAGATCGAAGCCATCATCAAGAATGGCGAGAGCAATATCGGCTCGGAGCGCGACGACCAGCGGCTGGTCCAGGTCTACACCTTCTATTTCGACCGCGACTTCAAGCCGGTGTGGACGCGCGATGGCGGGGCCAAGAGCAAGGCGCGCGAGCTTCTGGCGATCATGAAGCGGGCCGAGGAGGAAGGGCTCGATCCGGCGTGGTACCGGGTTCGCGAGATCGACGACCTGATCGACGAGACCGATCCCAGGGGCCTGGCCGAGCTCGACATGCTGGTCACGCGGGCGTTCATCGACTACGCGCGAGATCTGCAGAAGGGCCGGGTGTCGCCTTCCGAGGTCGATAGCGAGAACGCCACCGCGCCGCTCGAGATCGGGGCGGCGACGCTGCTCGATGGGGCCGAGCAGACGGAGAGCATCGCCCAATATGTGCAGACGCTCCAGCCCGGGTCGGACCGCTATCAGCGGATGCGCAGCAAGCTTGCCGAGCTGCGCAAGATCGAAGCGAATGGCGGCTGGCCGATGATCCCTCAGGGCTCGGCGGTGAAACGGGGCGCCAGCGACGGGCGGCTGCCGGTGATCCGCGACTATCTGGTGATGACGGGCGATCTCAGTGCCGCCGACCGCGGCGCCGGCGATCGCTATGACGACAAGACGGTGGAGGCGGTCAAGCGCTTCCAGGAACGGCATGGCCTGACCCAGGACGGGGTCATCGGCGGCACGACGCTCACGGAGATGCAGGTGTCGGTCGACCGCCGGGTCCGTCAGATGGAAGTGAACATGGAGCGCCGGCGGTGGATGAACCGCGATCTCGGCGACCTCCACATCTTCGTCAATCTGGCGGATCAATACCTCAAGGTCGTCAAGGACGAGAAGACGATCCACACCGCGCTGCTGGTGGTGGGCAAGCCGTTCACCCGGACGCCGATCTTCTCCGAGAAGATGACCTATGTCGTGTTCAACCCCTATTGGAGCGTGCCGCCGTCGATCGCCAACAAGGAATATCTGGTCAAGCTCCGGCAGGATCCGGGCTTTCTCAACCGCCAGAGGATCCGCGTGCTTGCCGGCTCAGGCGACAATGCGCGCGAGATCGACCCCTATTCGGTGAACTGGTCAGGGATGAGCCGCATCCCCTATGCGCTGCGCCAGGACCCGGGCAAGGGCAATTCGCTCGGCCGGCTCAAATTCATGTTCCCGAACAAGTACAATGTCTATATCCACGACACGCCGGCCAAGGCGCTGTTCAGCAAGGATCTCAGAGTCTACAGCCATGGTTGCATGCGGGTGCAGAATCCCGAGGCGCTGGCCGAGGTGCTGCTGAAGGCCCAGGGCTGGACCAAGGAGAAGATCGACGCGCAGCTCGCCACCGGGGCGCAGAAGATCGTCAATCTCAAGAGGCCGATCCCGGTGCACGTCACCTATCTGACCGCCTGGGTAAACAAGGACGGCACGGTGAATTTCCGCCGCGACGTCTACAAGCGCGACCAGCGGCTGATGGAAGCGATGTATCACACGGAGTATCTGGAGCATTAGGGCGGGCGGCAGTAGGCAGTAGGCAGTGGGCAGTAGGCAGTGGGAGAAGCGCACGATTCACGGCCTATTGCCTAATGCCTATTGCCTCCCCTAGCCACCGGTGACCGGCGGGAACAGCGCCAGCTCCCTGATGCCGGCCAAGGGATGGTCCAGCGGCACGTGCTCCTGGTCGGCGGCGGCGCGGATCACGCGCAGATCGGCGAAGGCGAGGCGCCCCTCTTCGTCGCGGTCGCGGAGCCAGGCGATAAGGTCGCGGATGGTCACCAGCTCCGGCGGAACAGCAATCTCCTCATGGGAGCGGCCAAGCCGCTCGCGCACCCAGGCGAAGTACAGCAC
>JBKOZY010000026.1:0-5063 GCA_046726135.1 Pseudomonadota bacterium
CCCATGTCGGCATAATTTCGCAGGGCGCCCGAGAAAGCTGCCGGAGAACCGGATTTTGCCGCCTGAATCATCGCGTTCCCGGCCCGCTCCACAACGCTGGACTGTGGGCAGGTCGCCGCGAATGACGGCGTGATCAATGACGGGGCCATGAAGCCAGCCGCAAGCGCGATCGCCGGTAGTCGTCTGATTGCAACGCTCGAGATGACCCTTTTTCGATCCATTTCCCACCTCTTGATGAGTGCTGAACGGTCGCATTTCGACCCATGGTGGTCGGCGGCGACGGCGTGACATATACGCATGACACATATAAAGCTGCATTCGAACAATGACCACGTCAAGACGAGCCGGCCCGATGGCGCAGCTGACAATCCTCTACTGGCGCGACATTCCCTCCCAGGTGATCGTCAAGGCGGGCCGGGCCAATGAAAAGCGCCTTCTTCCTGCCGTTTTTCAGGAAGCCATCGACATGGCGGCGATGCGGAGCGGCGCTGCCGCCACCGACGATTACCTTGAGGAATGGCGCCGCGAGGGCCCGACCGAAGTCTCCGACGAGCTCGCCAAGGAGGCCGAACAGGCCGAGCGCGACATTTGCGATCGCTATGATCGCGACCGTTTGCAGCGGCTCATTGCCAATGGTGGCTGGGCGGAGCCGAAAGACTCGCATAAGCACTTGGAAAAGGGGGGAGCATCATGACCCACACGCTGGTTGCATCCGCGCGGAAGCAGGTGATCATCGGCTTCGACAAGCCGTTCACCATCATCGGAGAGCGGATCAACCCGACCGGACGCAAGAAGCTTGCCGCCGAGATGATCGCCGGCAACTTCGAGACGATCAGAGCCGATGCGCTGGCCCAAGCCAGGGCCGGTGCCCATATTCTCGACGTCAATGCCGGCGTCACCGCGGTCAATCCCAATGAAAGCGAGCCGCCGCTGCTGAAGCGGACGCTCGAGATCGTGCAGGAGTCCGTCGACATCCCGATCTGCATCGACTCCTCCGTTCCGGCGGCGCTCAAGGTCGGGCTGGAGACGGTCAAGGGCCGGCCGCTCGTCAACTCGGTGACCGGCGAGGAAGACCGGCTCGAGACCATTCTGCCGCTTGTCGCCAAGTACAATGTGCCGGTGGTTGCGATCTCCAACGACGAGACCGGCATCAGCGAGGATCCGGATGTGCGCTTCGCGGTCGCCAAGAAGATCGTCGAGCGCGCCGCCGATTATGGCATCAAGCCGCATGACATCGTCGTCGACCCGCTGGTCATGCCGATCGGCGCCATGGGCACCGCCGGCCAGCAGGTGTTCCGGCTGGTGCGCCGGCTGCGCGAGGAGCTCAAGGTCAACACCACCTGCGGCGCCTCCAACATCTCCTTCGGCATGCCCAGCCGGCGGGCTCTCACCGGCTACTTCCTGGCGATGGCCGCATCGCATGGGATGACCTCGGCGATCATGAACCCGCTGCATGATGAAGACATGCACGCGATCATGGGTGCCAATGTGCTGAACGGCGTCGATGCCAACTGCCTCGGCTGGATTCGCAAGTTCCGCGAACCGGTGGGTGGCGCAGCGGCGGCGGGGGCGGCACCGGCCCGCTCGGGCGACAGCTGCCAGCCGAGCGCCAGCGAGAGCGATATCGAAGCCCGGCGGCGCGAACGCGAGGAGCGCCGTCGTCGGCGCAGCTGACTGATCTCATGGCCGTAACCGGTCGCGACGCACTGATCGTCTTCACGCCCTCCGGCAAACGGGGACGTTTCGAAATCGGCACGCCGGTGCTCCAGGCGGCGCGCTCGCTCGGCGTCGACATCGACAGCGTGTGCGGCGGCCGCGCCATTTGCGGGCGCTGCCAGGTGACGTTGTCCGAGGGCGAGTTCGCCAAGCACGGCATCGTGTCGCGCCCCGATCATCTCAGCCCGGTCAATCGCGTCGAGCTACGCTACGACGAGAAGCGCGGAATCCGCCCCGGTCGCCGGCTGTCCTGCCAGGCGCAGCTCCTCGGTGATGTGGTGATCGACGTGCCGCCCGACTCGCAGGTGCACAAGCAGGTCGTCCGCAAGCGCGCCGATGCGCGCGTCATCGCAATGAACCCGGCGACCAGGCTCTACTATGTCGAGGTCGACGAGCCCGACATGCACCACCCCTCCTCCGATCTCGAGCGGGTCTATGCGGCGCTCAAGAGCCAATGGGGGCTCGAGGGGCTGACGACGGATCTCGCGATCATCCGCGAGCTCCAGAAGGTGTTGCGTCAGGGCGAGTGGAAGATCACCTGCGCCGTCCACCATCGGCTGCCCGGCGGCGGTGCCGGCATCACCGCCATCTGGCCGGGCTTCCATGACCGCATCCATGGTCTCGCCATCGACATCGGCTCGACCACGGTCGCTGCGCATCTCTGCTCGTTGTCCACCGGCGAGGTGCTTGCCTCGGCCGGGGTGATGAACCCGCAGATCCGCTTCGGCGAGGACCTGATGAGCCGGGTCTCCTATGTTATGATGAACCCAGGCGGCGACCGCGAGATGACGAGCGCGATCCGTGAGGCCATCAACACCCTCGCCCACGAGGTGGCGGAGCTGGCCGAAACCGATGTCACCGACATTCTCGAGCTCGCGATGGTCGGCAATCCGGTGATGCATCATCTGTTCCTCGGCATCGATCCGATCGAGCTTGGCGGTGCACCCTTCGCCCTCGCCACCGGCCTGCCGATCACCACGCGCGCCAGCGAGCTCGATCTCAAGCTCAATCCCGGAGCGCGGCTCTACATGCTGCCCTGCATCGCCGGCCATGTCGGCGCCGACACCGCCGGGGTCGTGCTCTCGGAATCGCCTCACCTGTCGGACGAGCTGATGCTGCTCGTCGATGTCGGCACCAATGCCGAGATCGTCCTTGGCAATCGCCAGCGGCTGCTTGCCTGCTCGTCACCGACCGGCCCGGCTTTCGAGGGGGCGCAGATCTCCTGCGGCCAGCGCGCGGCGCCGGGCGCAATCGAGCGGGTGCGGATCGATCGCGACGCGCTCGAGCCGCGCTACAAGGTGATCGGCAGCGATCTGTGGTCGAACGAGCCGGGCTTCGAGGAAGCAGTCGCGGCAACCGGCGTCACCGGCATATGCGGCTCCGGCATCATCGAGGTGATCGCCGAGATGTATCTGAGCGGCATCATCAATCAAGACGGGCTGATCGACGGCTCGCAAATGGCGCGCTCGCCGCGGATCCGGCCGAGCGGCCGGACCTTCTCCTACGCCATTCGCGATGGCGAGCCGGCAATCGCCATCAGCCAGAACGATGTCCGCGCCATTCAGCTCGCCAAGGCGGCCCTTTATGCCGGCACTCGCCTGCTGATGGACAAGCTCGGGGTCGACGCGGTCGACACCATCCGGCTGGCCGGGGCCTTCGGCAGCCATATCGACACGACCTATGCCATGGTCCTCGGCCTGATCCCGGACTGCCCGCTCGACAGGGTGCAGTCGGCCGGAAATGCCGCCGGAACCGGCGCCCGCATCGCCCTATTGAACACCGAGGGCCGCGACGAGATCGAGCAGGTGGTGCGCCGCATCGAGAAGATCGAGACCGCCGTCGAGCCGCTGTTCCAGCACCATTTCGTCGAGGCCATGGCGATCCCGCACAAGAGCGCTGCCTATCCCAATCTGTCGAAGGCGGTGACGCTCCCCGCGGCGAAGCCGGCGCAGGCTCCCGACGACGGCAGCGAACGTCGGCGCCGCCGCCGCAGCTGAGATCCTGCCGCCGTCACCGGGGGGTCAGGCGCGGCGCCGTGGTCAGCATCTGCAGCAGCGCCTTGACCGCGAGCGCGCTGGCGCTGAGATCGCCAAAGCCGCGATTGAGGGCCGGCAGACCTCGCATGACCGCCAGGAACAGCGAGGCCAGAGCCTCCGTGTCGGTGTCCGGCGGCAACTCGCCATCGCGCACCGCCCGGTCGCAGCGGGCGCGCAAGGCCGCGGCCCATTGCTGGAGATCGTTGCGAATGATCGCCCCGATCGCGCCCTCGGTCCCGCCCAGCTCCAGCGCCGCCATGGTCAGCAGGCAGCCGCGCGGCGAGGCCTGATCGTTCATCCGCCGCACCATGCCCTCGAAGAAGCTGGCAATGGCGTCGGCGAAATCCGGACGGTCGAGAGCGGCCATCTCCGGTGCCTCGACGGTCTCGGAAAAGCGTTCCAGGCATTTGATGTAGAGCGCCTGCTTGTCGCCAAAGGCATTGTAGAGGCTCGACTTGTTGAGCCCGGTCGCGCTCGTCAGCTCGGAGTAGGAGGCGCCCTCGAACCCGCGCTCCCAGAATACGCGCACTGCCCGATCCAGAGCCTCCGACGGCTCGAACCGCTTCGTCCCTGCCACCGTCTGCTCCCGCCAGATCGCCGTTCCTGCCCCAAATAAGCCTAAATCATGCTTGCGGGAGTTACAATGCTGGACTGAATGGTTTGCCATCTTTTGGCATAGATGAAACAGAGGGCGTACCTCGAACGTTGAGATTTCAGCCCGTCGTTCTGGCTAAACGTTAAGGAGTTCAGCAATGATGTCGTCTGCCAGAGTATCCTTGCTCGCGGCGGCAATGGCCGTTGGAGGCTTCTTCGCCTCGCCGGCACATGCCCTGACGCCCATGGCTCAGCCTGCGCTGCTCACCGACCACGGGGTGGCAAAGCCGGCCGAGGAAGTGGGCTACCGCCGCAAATATTACCGGCCCTATCGCTATGGTTATCGGCGTTATCCGCACCGTCGCTACTATGGCGGGTACCATCGTGTGTACCGTCCTTACTATCGGTCCTATGGCTACGGCTATGGCTACCCCGCCTATGGTTATGGCTATGACTATGACTATCCATACTACGGCTATGGCTATGGCTATCCCTATGCCTATGGGGCACCGGGCGTGAGCGTCGGTATCGGGGTGCCGTTCGTCGGCTTCGGCTGGGGTGGCGGCCATTGGCGGCGCTGGTAGTTGATCGCCTTTTAGGATTTGGCCCTCTCGTCGCAAGCGGGAGGGCTTTCGTTTGCCTTCCTTTTAGAAGTCGGTCTTCTCCCCGCCCTCGCAAATACGACGCTCGACGAAGGCGATGAGCTCTTCCCTGATC
>JBKOZY010000027.1:0-5819 GCA_046726135.1 Pseudomonadota bacterium
CAGGCAGCGAGCACTGCCTACTGCCCACTGCCTACTGCCGTCTTACGCGAACCACCAGCGCTTGGTGACCTTGAGCCCGTCGACGTCCCAATTGGCCGCCACCGGTCCATGCGCCACCTTGCCGTCATGGGCGTTGACGTAGTTGTAGAACATCAGCACCGCGACGCCGCCGTCATCGGCCACCATGTTCTGCATCTCCTCATACATCGGCCCCCGCTTGGCGGGATCGAGCTCGGAGCGCGCCGCGACCAGCAGCTTGTCGAACTGCGCGTTGGACCAGAAAGAGTCGTTCCACGCCGCGCCGGTCTGATAGGCGGTCGTGAACATGAGATCGGCGGTCGGGCGACCGCTCCAATAGGACAAGCACAACGGCTTCTTCATCCACACATTGTCCCAATAGGCATCGCCCGGCTCGCGGATCACATTGATCGAGATGCCGGCCGCCTTGCCGAATCGGCCATGAGCTGCGCCGCATCGACCCCGCCGGCAAAGGCCGCATCCGAGGTCGAGAGGTCGACCTTGAGATCGCTCATCCCCGCCTTCTTGAGGTGGAACTTCGCCTTCTCCGGATCGTAGCTGTGCTTGCTCTTCGGCACGATCGCGTAAGGCACCCCTTTCGCGATCGGATTGTCGTAGCCGGGCGAGCCATGGCCGAGCAGCACCTTGTCGACGATATGCTGCCGGTCGAGCGCATATTTGATGGCGAGCCGCACATCATTGTTGTCGAACGGCTTCACCCGGCAGTCCATCGGCGCGACATAATGGGCAAAGCCCGCCGTCTCGGAGATCTTGATCCGCGGATTGCGCTTGAGCTGCGCCACCGTCTTGAGATCGACACGGTCGATGTAATTGACATCGCCGCTGGTCAGCGCATTGGTGCGCGCCGCCACATCGATGATGGTCAGGAGCTCGACCTCGTCGAAATTGGCCTGGCCGTAGAAGTTCTCGAACCGCTTGGCGGCGCCGCGCACGCCCGGGTCGAAGGCCGTCTTCTTATAGGGCCCGAGACCGATGCCCTCCTGCCAGTTCGCCTTGCCGTCCTTCGCGGGCAGGATCGGCAAATGATAGTCGGAGGCGATATAGGGGAAGTCGGCATTGCCGCTGTCGAGCGTGACCACCACCACATCCTTGCCGTCGGCCTTGACGTCGACCACCGGCGCGAGCAGCGACTTTGCCGCCGATTTCGAGTCGGCGCCGCGATGATGGTTGATCGAGGCGACGACATCTTCCGCGGTGAGCGGCTTGCCGTCATGGAACTCCGCTCCCTTGCGCAACCGGAACACCCAGGCCTTGGCGTCCTCCGACGGCTCGAAGCTCTCGGCGGCATCGCCGACGATCTTGCCGTCGGGCTGCACCTCGGTGAGGCTGGCGCCGATCGTCCCCCAGCCGAACACGCCGTTGAACGTATCGGGCCAGGTGGCCGGGTCCAGCGTGTCGGTGGTGGCGCCGCTGCCGAAGCCGGCGCGGAAGGTCCCGCCTTTTTTGGGCTCGGCCCTGGCTTCGGCAAGGAAGAGGGCTTCGGCGGTGGCAAGGGTCAGGCCGGCGGCAATTGCCAGCTGATGGAAGTCGCGGCGCGAGATCTTCCCCTTGCGCGCCAGCGCGCGCCCCATTTTCAGCTTGTTCTCCTGTTCGGACATCGGGTTCTCCCTGAAGTTGTGTTGTCGTGGTTCTACAATATCTTAATGCTACCCGCCTATCATGCAGCGTTTTTGACAGGCCGAGACCTCCGCCATGAGACCATTGATCGATGAAGCGCGGCATCTCGAAATCATGAAGCTGGTCGGGGAGGAAGCCTGGCGCGAGCTTTTGGACCAGTTTTGCCTGGACGCTGCCTGGATTCTCGAGGGGCTGGCCGCGGATACCGGCGAGGAAAGCTTGCGACGGAGCCGCCATGCGCTGACCGGCCTTGCCGCCGATTTCGGCTTTCCCCGCTTCGCCGAGCTGTCGCGCTCGGCAGTCCCGGCACAATCCGCCGTGCTCAGCACCGAGCTCGCGCAGATCCGCGACCTGATCTTCCGAACTTCCACCCCGTTGGGCTGACCAGCCAATGCAACGAGCCCCGGCTTTGAAACCGGGGCCCGGTACCGCCGTCGAAGCTCGCGCTTACGCGGCCAGCACGTAGACGACCACGAAGGTCGCCGGATCCACGATGACGATTTCGCCATTGGCCAGCACGAAATAGCGATAGTGCCGGAATGCCGGAACGATCTCGACGATGTCGACCGGCACCGGATGGAGCACCACCGTCCGCGGCACCGCGACACCGATCGACACGTCAATGTCGATGTCGGCGTGCTTGACCTTATGCGAGGAGAAGGACTTCGCGACCTGCGACCGCTTGCCCTCCGGAATGTCGATCTTGCCCGCCTTGCCGGTCGCACCGGTGGCACCGCTCGACTCCTGCTCGCTCTTGCTCTGCTTCTTGGTCTTGTCGGCGCCCTGGGTCTCCTCGGTCTGCTTCTGCATGCTGTCCGAGCTCTTCTTCTTGGTGTCCGAGCTCTTCTCCATGCTGTCCGAGCTCTTCTGCTGAGCCTGTCCCGGCTGAGTTTCCTCGGGCATCTGTGTCTGCGCGCCGGCCCCGGCAGCGCCGCCGCCCTGGGTCTGCGTATCGGCCCCGGCAGCGCCGCTGGCCCCGGTATCTGGACCAGAGCCGCCACCCTGGTTGGGCATCGTCTGGACGGGCTGCTGTGTCTGCTGGGCATCGGCCATCGAGCCAAAGGCGACCAGGGCCGCGACAGCGACACCGCTCATCAGCAATCGAGTCATGATTGAAGCTCCTTGTGGACCATATGGTGGGGTAACATCTCGCACCTCGTGAGGTTCCGGAGGCGATCCCCTGTGGCGGCCGGAGCACAACCGGTCGGTAATTGTCGACAATGCGGCAAATGCGTGCAGCTTGTCGTGGAATTGTCCGGAAATAAGCGCGAATAATCACAGCCAAATCACGGGGTGGCCATCATGGACGGGCAGGGGCTCGGCATCGACGTTTTGAACTTCAACGACTGGCGCGGCGAGGACTATGATCTGCCGGCTCCCATCGCGACACGTGAGGAGATGCTCGCCTCCTTTGCGGATGCGGTCACCCATTTGACGCGGGCCGTGCGCCTGATCGAGACGAAGAACGCCGTTATTCTCGAGCTTGAGGCCGAGATCGCCGATTTGCGCCACAAGCTGCGCCAGGCGACGTCGCGTCAGAACGATCTGCGACAGATCTATGGCAACAGCCGGCGATGGGCCGGGGCGGGCGGAAAGTAGGCAATAGGCAGTAGGCAGTAGGCAGTAGGGAACTGCTCATTGCCTATTGCCCTTCTTGCCTATTGCCTAATGCCGACTGCCCTTCTTGCCTAATGCCGACTGCCCTTCCCTGTGAATAACTGGCTCACACCTAGCCATCTCGCCCATTTATTGCTGGGTTGTTTGCAGCAAACCTGCTACAATCATAAATCGCTTAAGAAATGCGCCCGATTTGTCGGGCAATGATCTTTCAGACGGGTGAGGTCTACTTCCCCCGGCGGACCGATCCCACCTGGAAGGGCCCCGCAGCAGGCTGCGGGGCCTCTTCATTTTGGCCCAGTTGATCTGGACGATTTCAATCTTGTATGGGAAGAAAGGGGCGGCGTCTTGCGAGCCGCCCCAAGTCTGGAAGCCTCACAGTCGCGAGGGAGGACGCGACCGCATATTGACCATGCGGGAAACCCTATGATTCGGCCAGAGCAACAGGGATACACTCTGACAAAATCGCTAGGGTTTGTGCGGTTATCCAGAGAAACATGAAGACTTTGATCCAACCAGGCAAGAAAGCGGTCAGTATCCATGCGCTATGAAGCTCCGGTGTCTCTTGAGGCGGCCAGTGCGCTCCTGGCCGAAGCCCCCGGCGAATCCTTTATATTAGCGGGCGGCACCGATCTTTTGGTGCGCATGAAGGGCGGTTTCGTCGAGCCCGAGCTGATCGTCGACATCAAGCATATCCCCGACCTGCAGGAGATCCGCCTCGACAAGGACGGCTTCGTGATCGGCGCCGCGGTGCCCTGCGCGGCGCTCGGCGAGAATGTCGAGCTCAGGGCGCAATGGCCCGGCGTGGTCGAGGCGGCCAACCTCATCGGCTCGAAGCAGATCCAGGGCCGTTGCACCATCGTCGGCAATCTGTGCAACGCATCGCCGGCGGCCGATAGCGTTCCCGCTCTGGTGGCCGCCGGCGCCAAGGCGAGAATCCGCGGCAGAAAAGGCTCCCGCACTGTCGCCATCGAGAAGATACCGGTCGGCCCCGGCAGGACCTCCCTCGCCAAGGGCGAGTTTATCGAGGCCGTCCTTCTCGAGAGACGCCGGCCGCGCTCCGCCGATGCCTATCTGCGCTTCATTCCGCGCAGCGAAATGGACATTGCCGTGGTGAGCGCCGGCGTCGATCTGGAGTGCGACAAGGCGGGTGTGATCACCAAGGCGCGGGTCGCGCTCGGTGCCGTCGCCCCTACCGTCAAGCTCGTCGAGGCGGCCGCGGCCGCCATCGTTGGATCGAAGCTCGAGGACAAGGCGTTGACCGCTTTGGCCGAAGCTTGCTCCGCCGCCTGCCAGCCGATCACCGACAAGCGCGGAACCATCGAATTTCGTACCAAGGTCGCAGGCGTGTTGGCGAGGCGTGCTGCGCAGATCGCCTATCAGCGCGCAGGAGAGCGATAATGCCCGGAGTTCATGTCACGACCACCGTCAATGGCGATCGGCTCGATTTTGTCTGCGAGTCGGACGAGACGCTGCTCGACTGTCTGCGCGACCGCCTCGGCCTGACCGGCGCCAAGGAGGGCTGCGGCACCGGCGATTGCGGCGCCTGCAGCATCATCCTTGATGGCCGGTTGGTTTGTTCCTGCCTGGTGCTCGGGGTCGAGGCCGAGAATCGCGAGATCGAGACCGTCGAGGGCCTCGCCGACGGCGACAACCTTCATCCGCTGCAGCGCAAGTTCCTCGAGCATGCGGCGCTCCAATGCGGCATCTGCACGCCGGGTTTCCTGATGGCGGCCAAGGCCCTGCTCGACCACAACCCGTCACCGACCGAAGAGGAAATCCGCTTTGGCCTTGCCGGCAATCTCTGCCGCTGCACCGGCTACGACAAGATCGTGCGGGCCGTCCAGGACGCCGCCAAGGAACTTCAGGGAGCCTGAGCCATGCCACTCGATGTCAAACCCGATCTCAAGCGCGAATTCGATGTCGTCGGCACCCGGCCGCTTCGACCGGACGGGATCGACAAGGTTACCGGGCGGGCCCGCTTCGGCGCCGATGCCACCGCCCCCGGCATGCTGATCGGGCGCATTCTACGCTCGCCCCACGCCCATGCCCGGATCCGCAGCATCGACACCAGCAAAGCCGAGCAGCTCGCTGGCGTGAAGGCGATCATCACCCGCGACGATCTGCCCGACCACAGCAATGGCGACCGCGGCACCTATGACGTCCTCTACAATTGCATGGCCCGCGACAAGGCTCTTTACGAGGGCCATGCGGTGGCCGCCGTCGCCGCCGTCAGCGCCGCCGTGGCGCGCCAGGCGCTCAAGCTGATCAAAGTCGACTATGAGGTCCTGCCTCATGTGACCGACGTCGACGCTGCCATGAAATCGGATGCCCCGGTCATCCACGCCAACATCTTCACCGAGGGGGTCGAGCCCAAGCCCGACAAACCGTCCAACGTGGCCCGTCGCAGCGAGTTCGGCCATGGCGATGTCGAGGCCGGCTTCCGCGAGGCGGACGTCGTGATCTCGCGGTCCTACAAGACCGAGGCGACCCATCAGGGCTATATCGAGCCGCATGCCTGCCTTGCCAGCGTCTCCCCCGATGGC
>JBKOZY010000028.1:0-2891 GCA_046726135.1 Pseudomonadota bacterium
AGAAGATGGAGGTGAAGGGCACCTCCTGGCGCGGCACCTCCACCACCGACAGCTACTCGCTCTCCGGCGTGAAGCAGGCGATGGACAAGATCGATCAGCAGTGCAAATAGATTCGGCGCTCGCATTTCCGCGAATTTCCACTATGTAAGGCACTGAAATCCGAGGACTGATCCTCGAATCCGGTGCCCATGAATCACGCTTCCGAAACACAGCCCCTGCCGCTGGTCGGCCTGACCCGCGACCGCTTGGCCGCGGCGATGGCTGACGCCGATATCCCGCAGCGGCAGCGGCGGATGCGGGCGTCCCAGCTCTGGCGGTGGATCTACAATCGCGGGGCCGTGTCCTTTGCCGCCATGACCGATATCGGCAAGGCTCTCCGGGCAAATTTCGCGGGAACTTACACCCTCGAGCGTCCGGCGGTCGTCACCGAGCAGATCTCCGCCGACGGCACCCGCAAATGGCTGCTGCGGCTGGCTCCCGACGAGCGCGGCCAGCGCCACGAGATCGAGACGGTCTACATCCCCGAGGAGGACCGCGGCACGCTCTGCATTTCGAGCCAGGTCGGCTGCACCCTGACCTGCAGCTTCTGCCATACCGGCACCCAGAAGCTGGTGCGCAACCTGACCGCAGGCGAGATCGTCGGCCAGGTGCTCGTCGCCCGCGATCGCCTGGGCGAGTGGCCGGGCCAGCCGCAGAAGGACGCCGCCCCCGACCAGCGTGCCATCACCAATGTCGTGCTGATGGGCATGGGCGAGCCGCTCTACAATTTCGATTCGGTACGCGACGCCATCGCCATCATCGCCGATGGTGACGGCCTCGCCATCTCCAAGCGTCGCATCACCCTCTCGACCTCCGGCGTCGTGCCCGAGATCGTCCGGGCCGGCAACGAGATCGGCTCGATGCTGGCCATCTCGCTCCACGCCACCACCGATGCGGTGCGCGACCGCCTGGTGCCGCTTAACCGCAAATATCCGATCGAGGCGCTGCTTTCTGCCTGCCGCGCCTATCCCGGCCTGTCCAATGCGCGGCGCATCACCTTCGAATATGTGATGTTGATGGGCCTCAATGACGGCCTCGACGACGCCAAGCGGCTGGTCAAGCTGCTCAAGGGCATCCCCGCCAAGGTCAATCTCATCCCCTTCAACCCCTGGCCAGGCTCGGCCTATGAATGCTCCGATGGCGAGGTCATCGAGCGCTTCGCCGCGGTGCTGAACCGCGCCGGCTATGCGAGCCCGGTGCGCACCCCGCGCGGCCGTGACATCCTCGCCGCCTGCGGCCAGCTCAAATCGGCCTCCCAGCGCCTGCGCGCCCGCGAGCGCCAGGCCCTGGCCGCTGTTGAATAGTTGCAGCGAATAGAGTACAAACAGAGAACACCGCATCAGGCAAAGAATGCGATGACATCCTTATCCGCCGCCGCTGATCCGATCTCGCGCGAGATCTGGGACCTCAAATATCGCCTCAAATCCGATGGCGGGGCGCCGCTCGAGCCGTCGATGGAGGCCACCTGGCAACGGGTCGCCCGAGCGCTTGCTGCTGCCGAGGCGCCTGACCGCCGCGCCTATTGGGAAGAGCAGTTCCAGGCGGTCATGGAGAACCACCGCTTCCTTCCCGCCGGCCGGATCCTGGCCGGCGCCGGCACCGGCCGCCGCGTCACCCTGTTCAACTGCTTCGTCATGGGTGCCATCCCCGACTCGATGGACGGGATCTTCAACGGCCTGAAGGAAGCCGCCCTGACCATGCAGCAGGGCGGCGGTATCGGCCATGATTTCTCGACTCTCCGGCCCAAGGGCGCGCCGGTGCGCGGTGTCGGTGCCGATGCCTCGGGTCCGCTGAGCTTCATGGATGTCTGGGACTCCATGTGCCGCACCATCATGTCGGCGGGCTCGCGCCGCGGCGCCATGATGGGGACCCTGCGCTGCGACCATCCCGATATCGAGGCCTTCATCGCCGCCAAGCGCGACCCGGCGCGCCTGCGCATGTTCAACCTCTCGGTCCTGGTGACCGACGCCTTCATGGCCGCCGTCAAGAACGATGGCGACTGGCCGCTGGTCTTCGCCGGAGAGGTCTACCGCACGGTCCGCGCCCGCGAGCTCTGGGACCAGATCATGCGCGCCACCTATGACGTCGCCGAGCCCGGCGTCATCTTCATCGACCGCATCAATGCCGAGAACAATCTCGCCTATTGCGAAACCATCCGGGCGACCAATCCCTGTGGCGAGCAGCCTTTGCCGCCCTATGGCGCCTGCCTCCTCGGCGCCATCAACCTCGCCCGCTTCATCGAGCAGCCCTTTACCGCCGAGGCGGGGCTCGACACCTCGGGCGTCGAGGCGACCGCCGCCACTGCCGTGCGGCTCCTCGACAATGTCATCGACGTCTCCGCCTATCCTCTGCCGGAGCAGGCCGCGGAGGCTCAGAGCAAACGCCGCATCGGCCTCGGCCTCACCGGCCTTGCCGACGCCCTCGTCATGTGCGGCCTGCGCTATGGCAGCCCCGAGGCGGCCGACCGCGCCTCCGCATGGATGGCAGCGATCGAGGCCGCCGCCTATCGCGCCAGCATCGCCCTTGCCCGCGAGAAGGGTGCGTTTCCGCTGTTTGAGGCTGGTCCTTTCCTGGCATCGGGTCATGCCAGGACGCTCCCCCGCGAGATCCGCGCTGCCATCCGCCGCGATGGCATCCGCAATGCGCTCCTCACCACCGTCGCCCCGACCGGCACCATCTCGCTCTTTGCCGGCAATGTCTCGAGCGGCGTCGAGCCGATCTTTGCGCTGCGCTACGACCGCAAGATCCTCGAGGCCGATGGCGGCCATCGCCAGGAGACCGTCGAGGACTATGCCGTGCGGGCCTACCGCGCGCTCCATGGGACCGATGCGCCCTTGCCGGCGGCCTTCGTC
>JBKOZY010000029.1:0-5721 GCA_046726135.1 Pseudomonadota bacterium
GGTCGGCGGGCTCCCGGATTTTCACCACGCGGCGGTCAGCCATCGCAATGGCCGCGGCATCATCGTGCTGCCGTCGCAGGCAGCGAACGGGCGGTCGCGCATCGTGGCGCGGCTGAGCGGGCCGACAACGCTGCCGGCGTCGGTGACCGATTTCGTGGTGACCGAGCATGGCATCGCGGCGCTGCGCGACCGATCGCCGGAAGAGCGCCGGTCGGCGCTCATCGCGATCGCCGATCCGGCGCATCGCAGGGAGCTCGCCGCATGAACGCGCTCACGCCAGTCGCCGAGGCGCTTGGCGAGGTGCTGGTATCGCTCGCCGCGCCGCAGCCGGTCGCGACGCCGGTCACGGAGGCTCTGGGCAAGGTGGTGGCGGAGGATATCCCAGCACCGGGCGCACGGCCGGCGCGCCCGGTGGCGCTGCGCCAGGGTTTCGCCGTGGCATCGCTGGCGACGGTCGGCTCGGTGCCGGAGTCGCCGGTGCTGCTCGGCTCACCGCCGGTCGCAGTGGCGATCGGCGATGCCCTGCCCGATCCTTGCGATGCGGTGCTGCCGAGCGATGCCGTGAGCGCGACCGGTCCGAGCTTCGAGGTCACCCAGGTGGTGGCGCCGGGCGATGGGGTGCGGCGCGCCGGCCATGATGTTGCGGCGGGAACGATCATCGCCCGCCGCGGCACCATGGTGACGCCATCGCTGCAACTGATCCTGCAGACTGCCGGAATCGAGGCGGTGCCGATCATTGCGCCGCGCATCGCCATCGCGGCGGGACCACCCCTTGCGGCAGGCTGGCTCGGCGCGACGATTGCAGCGCTTGGCTGCACGGCGGTCAGCGACCCTGCCGCCGACATCGTCATCGCCTGGACCGGCTCGGGGGATCCCCGAGTTGCTCTTCGGCCCGGCGACACCGCGGCCATTGCGCCGCGCGACGGCGGCCGCGTCACGGTCACCCTGCCCGAACGCTTCGACGGGCTGATCGCTGGATTTCTCGCCCTGGCGCTGCCGGTGATCGCGCTTCTTTCGCATCGCCAGATCCGCCTCGAAAGGCGACCGCTCCAGCAAAAGATCGTGTCAACGATCGGAACCAGCGATTGCGTGCTGCTGCAATCGACGCCGCGCGGCTACACCCCGCTCGCGATCGGCGAGATCACGCTGGCGGCGCTCGCCGGGGCCGATCGCTTTGCGCTCATCCCGCCCGAAAGCGAGGGCGTACCGGCCGGCCAGCCGATTGCCGCAACGCCGTTCAACGCCATGCTCGAGGAGCAGGAGACGTCGTGACCACCGACAATCGTCCATCATCGTCACCCGCGCAGGAGCAGTTCCTGCGCGTGCTGCCGCGCGAGGAGGCGATTGCGGCATTCCGGCGGGCGCTCAAACCGAAGCCGCTCGGCACGGAAGAGGTGATGCTCAACGACCTGCTCGGGCGAGTCCTCGCCGCCGATGTGGTGGCCGCGGTCGATACGCCGCCCTTCGACAGGTCGGTGGTCGACGGTTTCGCGGTGCGCTCCGATGATCTGCAGCAAGCCTCGCAAAGCGCACCGATAAGGCTCACGCTCAATCCCGAGACGATTGCTTGCGGCACGGTACCGGAGATCCCGGTAAAGCCGCAAACCGCCACCTACGTCGCGACCGGAGGACCGATACCACGCGGCGCCGATGCGTTGGTGATGATCGAGCACACCAATCCGGTCGAGGGCAATGCGATCGCGGTCGATCGCGCCGTCAGCCCGGGGCAGAGCATTGCCTTCGCCGGGTCCGACATTGCGCGCGGCCAGGTCCTGCTGCACAAGGGCACTGTCATCGGGGCGCTCGAGATCGGGATGCTGGCGGCGGTCGGCAAGGCGAGCGCCAAGGTGTGGCGCAAGCCGCGGGTCGCCGTTCTGTCGACCGGCAATGAGCTTGTCGAGCCAGGTGCGCCGCTGCCGCCGGCCGGGGTCTATGATTCGAACGGGCCGATCATCGCTGCGGCGCTCGAGGAGAACAACTGCATGGCGCTGCGCCAACCGGCGCTGCCCGACGACGAGGCGCAATTGGCGCAGGCGGTGCGCGCGGCGTTCGCCGGGTCGGACGCGGTGATCCTGTCGGGCGGAACCTCCAAGGGTGCGGGCGACCTCACCTATCGGATCGTCGCGCAGCTCGGCAAGCCCGGCATCATCGTGCATGGCGTGGCGCTCAAGCCCGGCAAGCCGCTGTGCCTTGCGGTGTGCGACGGCAAGCCGGTGGTGGTGCTGCCGGGCTTTCCGACATCGGCCATGTTCACCTTCCACGACATTGTCGCGCCGATCCTGCGCATCATGGCCGGTCTGCCGGCGCGCCAGGAAAGCGATGTCGAGGCGCAAGTCCCGGTGCGTGTCGCCTCCGAGCTCGGACGCGCCGAGTTCGTGATGGTCGGACTGTCGCAAGGACCGCAAGGGATCGTCGCTCATCCGGTCGGCAAGGGCTCGGGCGCCGTCACCGCCTTCTCGCAGGCAGACGGGTTCTTTGCCATCGGTCCGATGTCCGATGCGCTGGCGGCGGGAAGCACGGTGACGGTCAGGCTGCTGACCAAACGGCTGCGGTTTCCGGAGCTCGTGATCATGGGAAGCCACTGCGTCGGGCTCGATGCGGTCGTCAGCATGCTGATCGAGCAGAGCATGAGCGTTCGCATCCTGGCGCTCGGCAGCATTGGCGGGCTTGCGGCGCTGAAGCGCGGCGAATGCGATATCGCGCCGGTCCACCTGCTCGAGCCGGAGAGCGGAGTCTACAACCTTCCCTTCCTGTCGGAGGACATGCGGCTCATCAAAGGCTGGCGACGCATGCAGGGCCTGGTGTTCAGGCCGGGCGACCAACGCTTCGAGGGCAAAACGCCGGAGCAGGCCGTCGCCGCGGCGCTTGCCGACCCCGATTGCATCATGGTCAACCGCAACCAGGGTGCGGGCACACGGGTGCTGATCGATCGGCTGCTCGACGGGGCGCGGCCGGCCGGCTATTGGAACCAGCCGCGATCGCACAACGCAGTGGTGGCGAGCGTGGCGCAGCGCCGCGCCGACTGGGGCGTGGCGATCAAGCAGGTGGCGGACGAGCTTCAGCTGTCGTTCATTCCGCTGGCGGAGGAGCATTACGACTTCGCGGTGCGCAAGAATCCGCGCAATGCGCAAGCGCTCGCGAGCTTCGAGGCGATGCTGAGCAAGGCTGAGCCGCGGCTGGCGGCCATGGGATTTGGGAGGCAGTAGGCGTTAGGCAGTGAGCGGCGCCCTTCCCTACTGCCTACTGGCATTGTCGAACAGGCGGAGCTGGCGCGCGACGGCCTTCAGCGCTTTACGCTCCATCAGGCGATATTCCTGGACGATGGCTCGGCCGAGCGGCGTGAGGGTCGCGCCGCCACCCTTCTGGCCGCCCATGCGCGAGGTTACGAGCGGCTCGCGAAAGGCGGCGTTGATCTCGGATACCAATTCCCAGATGCGGCGATAGGACATGGACAGCGACCGTCCCGCGGCGGCAATCGAGCCATGCTCGGCGATGCGTTCGAGGACAAGCACCTTGCCCGGTCCAAGCCTGGCATTGTGTTCGAGATCGATGCGGATGCTCAACTTTGCCATCGCTCACCTGCCCGGCCATTCTCCATGACAATGACATTGGTGGCGATCCTCGAAACTTCTGCCACATCATGCGACACATAGAGGATCGGCACGCGCGATACGTCCCTCAGCCGCTCGAGCACTGGCAGAATCTCGCCTTTGCGGGCTGCGTCGAGGGCCGCCAGAGGCTCGTCCATCAGCAGCATGCAGGGTTCGGCGAGAAGCGCCCGGCCGATGGCGACGCGCTGCCTCTCGCCTCCCGACAGGTTGACCGGCCGGCGGCTCAGAATGTGCTCGATGCCGAGCAGACCGACCACATTGTCGAGAGTCATGCCATCATGCTGGCGTTGCTGGCGGCGCGCAAAAAAGCGGCCGAAGAGAAGATTTTGACGGACTGTCAGATGGGGGAAGAGGCGGCCGTCCTGGAACACATAGCCCACCTCACGACGGTAGGGCGGCACGAAGATGCTCGCGGCGGTGTCCAGCATGACGCGGCCATCGAAGACGATGCGGCCGCGCTCAGGCCGCAGGAGGCCGGCGATGGCATGGAGCACCGTCGTCTTGCCGGAGCCCGAAGGACCGAACAGCGCGGTGGCGCCGCTGTCGGTGCGGAAGGCAATGTCGATGGTGAAATCGCCCAGGCGATGATGGAGCGCGACCTCGAGGCCGTCAGGACGAGACACGGCGGCCAACGAAACGCGCCAGCATCTCCGAGCCGATCAGCGCTGCCATGGAGATCGCGATCGATATCAGCGTGAGGCGCATGGCGCCGGCATCGCCGCCCGGCACCTGGGTGAAGGTGTAGATGGCGGAGGGCAGCGTCTGGGTCTCGCCCGGGATGTTCGAGACGAAGGTGATGGTCGCGCCGAACTCGCCCATCGATTTGGCGAAGGAGAGGATCATGCCGGCGATGATCCCGGGCAGGATCAGCGGCAAGGTGACTGCAATGAAGACGAAGGGCGGACTTGCGCCAAGCGTCAAGGCGGCCGCCTCGAGCTTGCGGTCGACGGCCTCGATCGACAAGCGGATGGCACGCACCATGAAGGGAAAACCCATCACCGCACAGGCCAGCGCGGCGCCGGTCCAGCGGAAGGAGAAGACGATGCCGAAATTGTCGGCGAGAAAGGCGCCGATCGGCGCTTTCCTGCCGAAGCTCAGCAGCAGCAGATAGCCGGTCACCACCGGTGGCATGATCAGCGGCAGATGGACGACGGTGTCGAGCAGGGTCTTGCCATAGAAGCGGCCCCTGGCCAGGAGATAGGCGAGCAGCATTCCAAATAACAGGCTCGCCACCACCGCAGTCGAGGCGACCAGCAGGCTCAGACGGACAGCCGTCCATTCCTCGCTGGTCAGCCAATCCGCCGGCACCGCAGCACCGATCAGGATCCCGGCACCGACTTGTTGCGGACGGTGAAGCCCTGCTTGTCGAAGGCGCCCTTGGCGTCGCCGCTGCGCATAAACTCGAAGAACGATCTGGCGGCGGGGTTGGACGAGCTCTTGAGGATGGCAATCGGATAGATGATCGGCGGGTGGCTGTCCTCCGGGAAGGTCGCGAGCACCTTCACCTTGGGATCCGATGCCACATCCGTTTGATAGACGATGCCGATCGGCGCCTCGCCACGAGCGACGAGCTGCAGCGCCGCCCGCACGTTCTCGGCCTGGGCGAGCTTGTCCTTCACGCCATCCCAGGCGCCGAGCCTCTGCAGCGCCGCCTTGCCATATTTGCCGGCCGGCACCGAGTCGACATTGGCCATTGCCAGGCGACCATCACCGAGCGCCGCCGCGAGATCGAGCTTGGACCCCATCTCGACCTTGGCGGTCGAGTCCTTGGGCGCAACGAGCACGAGCCGATTGCCCAGGAGATTGACGCGCGTATCCGGCTGGATCATGCCCTTCTTGGCCAGGTAATCCATCCAGTCGAGATCGGCAGAAGCGAAGATGTCGGCCGGGGCGCCGTTCTCGATCTGCTTGGCGAGCGCCGAGGAGGCGGCGTAGGAGATCGCCACCTTCTTGCCTGCTGATTTCGCGCCCCACTCCCTGGCGACCTCATCGAGCGCGTTCTTCAGCGAGGCAGCGGCAAACACCACGACATCGCCATCCTCAGCCTGCGAAACCGAGGCAAAGGGCTCAAGCGTGAACGCCGCTGCCAAGATGACGGCCATGACAAGAC
>JBKOZY010000030.1:0-4609 GCA_046726135.1 Pseudomonadota bacterium
CACGAATACAAATCCGGAGAAAATTTCTTCGATGCCTCCAAATATCCGCGACTCTGAAATGTGAGGTGCCGCGATCGGCCTCGCCAGACGAAAGCCTTTCCGAAAGCGCTTACATTCTTGAGGACCACGCGATCCGACGTACGAACAAGCCGGATCCCAATTGTTTATTCGATAAGTTTGCGGTGACCAAGCTTGCCATGAGCAATCATGGTTCCGATCGTGTCTAAGATGACCCGGCAAGCCAGCTGAGCTGTATTTTCGTTCACGTCATAGGGCGGGGATACCTCCACCACTTCCATCCCGCAGAGTCCTTCAGCAGCTATCGTGTGAATCATTTCGAATGCTTCGCGCGGGAGGAGACCGCCAGGCTCGGGCGAGCCAGTGCCGGGCGCGAACCCTGGGTCAATAGAGTCAATGTCAAACGAAAGGTAAACAGCCTTACATCCCTCCCAAGCCATCTCCAGCGCAATTTCAGCAGCTTTCTTTGGCCCGAAGTTCTGGATGTCGTGCATGGTCATGACACTGGTTCCGCGGCGACGGGCGACCGCAGTGCCAGGCCGGTTTCCGTACCAGCCGCCGATTCCAATCTGGACCAGGTTTTTTGGATGGCAGTTCGGCAGGCCAACATCGTGCATGTGACTATGGTCACGATGAGAATGTGCCGTACCCTCGTGAGTCGTCCAGAACCACGGGGTCGTATGCATACGCTCGTCCATATCCTTCTCTTGAATGTCAATATGCCGATCGATATGGATGATCCCCACATTCCCATCGATGTGGGGCGCTATTCCGCGCACATTGGGGAAGCCCAGGCTATGATCACCACCGCAGATTATGGGGAATACACCGGATGTATAGATGTGGGAGACTGCTTTTGTGACCTGACCGAACGTCTTTTCAATGTTCCCAGGGATAACGAAAATGTCGCCGGCATCGCAGAGGTCAAGTTCCTCATAGAGGTCAACTCCTCCGTCAAACCAGTAACCGTCATAGAGTGCGGAAATACGACGGACTGCCTGAGGACCAAAACGCGTGCCAGGCCGGTATGTCGTCGCGGAGTCAAACGGTGCACCAACAAACGCGGCTTCGTAGTTGGCGATCTGTCGAATGTCCTCGCAGTAGGGCGCCTTCATGAAAGTGTTTATACCGGCAAATGCTGGTTGGTGGCCGCGACTGAATAGCGAAATCGTTCTGTCAATTACTTGCTCCGCTGCTTCCAGGCCAAATTCCAGATTTCGCTTTATTTCCTCTTCCTGTTTTTTCTGGGAAATGAGCGACAGACGTTCCATGCTTTTGGCAGCATCGGTGTCTTCACGCTTGACCCCGCTCTTCGTCTTTCTTGCCATTCGCGGCTCCTCGACCTACCGTCGGACACAAGACAATTATCTCGGGTTTAAATACCACTCGCGACCTCTTTTCGGAACATCCCCCAGTGATTTTTTCTTCCAGCTTGCCACCTAGGAGATCGATAAGACGAGAGGCTGCCCGGCGATTATCGAATATGCAGCGCTGCCCTCCCACCACTCACGACTCACGACCACCCACTGTTCCTCCCCCACAGCACCACCCGTGCCTCGGGCTGCGCCGCGGTTTGGAGGAATTCCCGCACATAGTGGCCGACGCTGCGGAAGACGTAGAGATCGAGGACCTCTGGCGGATCGCTCACCACGTGCACCATCGCGGCGAGCTCGGCGAAGCTCAAGCGCCGCACCGTTCCGGCGCGACAATCCGTGTGCGTGAGATCGGCGGAGGCGCCCTTCATCACCACCTCGCGGGCGCCGCGGCCGCGGATGCGGAAGATGCTGCGGGCATCGGAGAGATCGACGACCAGGGCATGATGACCGACGAGTGCCGCGGCGAGCCGCGCCGTCAGTTGCGCGGTCTCACCATCGGGCACGGTGATCAGCCATTGATCGATCGACAGCCAGAGCACCGTGGTCTCGCCCCTGGTCGCCGAGCTTCTGGGCGCGAGCGGCAGATCGAGGCCGAGCACGGAGGCCACCGCCTCGCAAAATCCGGGCGCGGCGGGCGAGCCCTTGAGGTCGATCATGCCGCGATCGCTCACTTCCTCGATGACGATCTCAGACATTCTGGCGCTCGCCTTGCGGGTCGTAAAAGACGGGGCTGACGATGGTGGCCTTGACGAGGCGGCCCCCTTCCAGCGGGAAGGCCAGCGTCTCGCCCAGGCGGCTTCGGCCGTTCTCGATCAGCGCCATGGCGATCGAGCGCTCGAGCGTCGGGCTCAGATAACTCGAGGTGACATGGCCGATCGGCGTCAGCGGCTTGGCATTGGCATCGCGCACCGCCTGGGCGCCGTCGGGCAGCACCTCCTTGGGATCCTCGGTCATGAGGCCGACCAGCTCCTTGCGGCCCGAGGCCCGCAGGAAGGCCTGGTCGAGCGAGCGCTTGCCGATGAAGTCGCGCTTCACCTTCGACACCAGCCCGTCGAGCCCGACATCGCGCGGCGTCACGGTGCCATCGGTCTCGTCGCCGACCACGATATAGCCCTTCTCGGCGCGCAGCACATGCAGCGCCTCGGTGCCATAGGCGGTGATGCCGTAAGGCTTGCCGGCGTCGAGCAGCGCCTGCCACAGCTTCATGCCGTCGCGGGCCGGGACGGCAATCTCGAAGCTGAGCTCGCCGGAGAAGCTGATGCGGAAGATCCGTGCACGAAAAGCCCCGAGGCGGCCCTCTCGCCACGCCATGAAGGGGAAGCTCTCGGGCTTGAGGTCGATGTCGCTCAAGCCGGTCGCGGCGAGCGCCTCGAGCACGGCGCGCGCCTTGGGACCGGCGACGGCGAACTGGGCCCATTGCTCGGTCACCGGGGTGACCAGCACCTCGAGATCGGGCCATTCGGTCTGCAGCCATTCCTCGAGCCAGGCGGCGATGCGGTCGGCGCCGCCCGAGGTGGTGTGCATCAGGAAATGATCATCGGCAAGGCGGGCGGTGACGCCGTCATCGATGATGAAGCCGAGCTCGTTCAGCATCAGCCCGTAGCGGCAGCGCCCGACCTTCAGCGTCGAGAAGCTGTTGGTGCAGACGCGGTCGAGAAAGGCGGCGGCGTCCTTGCCCTTGATCTCGATCTTGCCGAGCGTCGAGGCATCGAGCAGGCCGACGGCGCGGCGCACGGCGAGAATCTCGCGGGCGATCGCCTGGGCCTTGGTCTCGCCGGGCTCAGGGTAGCAATAGGCGCGCCGCCATTGGCCGACCGGCTCCCATGTCGCTCCTTGCGCGACATGCCAGTCGTGGGCCGGGGTGCGGCGCACCGCCAGAAACAGCGGACCTTTAAGGGCGCCTGCAACGGTGCCGAAGGTGAGCGGCGTGAAGGGCGGGCGGAAGGTGGTGGTGCCGATCTCGGGGATCGGGCGGCCGGTCGCCTCCGACAGCACGCCGAGGCCGACAATGCTCGAGGTCTTGCCCTGGTCGCTCGCCATGCCCCAGGTGGTGTAGCGCTTGGTGTGCTCGACGGAGGAATAGCCCTCGCGCTGCGCCAGCTCGAGATCGGCGACGGTGACGTCGTTCTGGAAGTCGACGAAGTGCTTGTGCCCGTCGTGGTAACGACCGCTGGCGGGCGAGAGCCAGATCGGCTCGATCGCGCCCTGGCGGCGGGGCTTCAATTCCGGCATGACGATGCTCGAGGTGGCGGGCCGGCCGAGGGCTCGTGCGGCTGCCTGCTCGCCGGCGATCGCGCCCTCGGCGATCGCCTGCCTGGTATCGAAGGTGCCGTTGGCGGCGCCGACCGCCCACAGCCGGTCATGATGGCGGTCGGGCCGGAAGGCGTGGATCCGGGTGTCGTAGCGGAGCTTGCCGCCATTGTGGCACCACAGATGGACCGCCGGATTGAAGCCGCCGGAGACCGCGACATGGTCGCAAGGGAGCTTGTGCTCGCGCAACAGCCGGCTCATGCCGGGGCGAAAGGCGGCGACGCGCACCGCCGCGATCGCCTGGCCGGCGGCGGTGGTCTCGACCCCCGACACGGCGTGGCCCGGCATGACCGGGATGCCGGCGCGGCGCGCCTCGTCGATGAGCTCGCCATGCGGATCGGCACGGCTGTCGATGATCGTGACGTCGCCGGTGCCGGCCCGCTTGATCAGGAGGGCGGTGCGATAGGCCTCGTCATTGTTGGTGAAGACGACGCCGCGGCCGCCCGGCGCCACGGCATGGCGGGCGAGATAGCCGCGCACCGCCTCAGC
This sequence comes from Pseudomonadota bacterium, assembly GCA_046726135.1. GTDB lineage: Bacteria > Pseudomonadota > Alphaproteobacteria > Rhizobiales > Aestuariivirgaceae > DATAFF01. The sequence continues at coordinate 4,194 of JBKOZY010000030.1, forward strand.
CAGCATGACGCCCGGCCGGTCGTTGTTGGCGAAGGCGATCGGCCGTTCGATGGCGCCGGTTGCCAGGATCACCTCCTTGGCGCGCACCTTCCACAGGCGCTGGCGCGGCCCATCGCCGGTCAGGCGTTCGGCGAGCAGGAGATAGTTGTGATGGAAATGCGCCAATGCGGTGGTGCGGGTGAGCACCATGACATTGGCGGGGGCGGGGTGATCCTCGCCGCCGTCGTAGAGGTCGCCGACGCCGCCGAGGCGCGGCTCGGCCTCGGCGAGCAGCACCCGCGCGCCGGCAGCGGCCGCCGCTTCCGCCGCCGCGATGCCGCTCGCACCGCCGCCGACCACCAGCACGTCGCAGTCGACGCGGATTTGTTCGTAGGCGGAAGGATCGCGGCCGGTCGGGGCGCGGCCGAGGCCGGCGG
>JBKOZY010000031.1:0-2348 GCA_046726135.1 Pseudomonadota bacterium
GCACCCGAACCATGCGACATGGACGCTCCGGCAATGGGTTTTCCTCATGCCAGGTCACATTGACGCTCATGCCGGATCTCCCCGACCCCGTCACCGTCCTGATTCGATTTCCCCTACGGCGACGATAATGCCTCTTGATGAGGGGTTCCGTGAAGTCAAAATCGGCATGAGAGTGATGGCTTTTGGCCGTGACACGCATTTACGGGATGTCCTTGCTGGTGACCGCCGCCGCTAACGCCACCGTGGCGAGGCGGTTCCCGCCATCCTTCGGGCATGCTATCGCCAGCGGAGTCCATTTCAGATCGTGAGGAGCAAAAGCGATGGGCAGGATCGACGCCAAACTCGAGAAGCTTGGAATCGTTGTGCCGACGCCGGCGGTCCCGGTGGCCAACTATGTCGGCTTTGTCCGCACCGGCAATCTCGTCTTCACCGCCGGCCAGGTGACGCTGAAGGATGGCAAGTTCGAGCATCTCGGCAAGGTCGGCGGCGCCATTTCGCTCGAGGAGGCGCAAAAGGCCGCGCGGCTCTGCGCCATCAACATCATCGCCCAGCTCAAGGCTGCCTGTGACGGTGACCTTGATCGGGTCAAGCGCATCGTCAAGCTGGTCGGCTTCGTCAACGCCGTGCCGGAGTTCACCGACCATCCGAAGGTGGTCAACGGCGCCTCCGACCTGATGGTGGAGGTGTTCGGGGATGCCGGCAAGCATGCCCGCTCGGCCGTCGGCTCGGGCTCGCTGCCGCTGAACGTCGCGGTCGAGGTCGAGGCCATCGCGGAGGTCGCTTAAGGCCGTTGTTCAGATCCTGCCCTGCCCGCGACCTTCGCTTCCTCACCGCTCGACCGATCGCTCATCGCGGCCTGCATGACCGTGCCGCCGGGCGGATCGAGAACAGTGCTGGCGCGTTTGCCGCGGCAATGGCCCATGACTACCCGATCGAATGCGATATCCGGCTCGCCGGCGATGGCGGGGCGGTGGTGTTTCACGACGAGCGCCTCGACCGCCTGACCGGCGAGACCGGTCTTCTCGCCGCCCGCTCGCTGTCCGAGCTGACCCGCATCCCGCTTGCCGGCGGCAGCGACCGGATCCCAGCCTTCCCGGAGCTTCTCGAGCAGGTCGCCGGCCGGGTCCTGCTGGTCATCGAGCTCAAGAGCGCCGGCCGCCGCAATGCCGAGCTCCTGACGTTCGTCCTGGCCGGCCTCGCCGGCTATCGTGGTCCTTTCGCGCTGATGTCGTTCGACGGCCGGCTGATCGCCGGCCTGGCGGAGCGTGCCCCCGCGGTCGTCCGCGGCATCGTCGCCGACCGCGTGATCGACCGATCATGGCGCGCCCTGCCCTTTGCCGAGCGCCTCGCCTTGCGCGACCTTACCCATCTTGCGATGAGCCGCCCGCAATTCCTGTCATTCGAGGCGGCAGGACTGCCGAGCGCCGCCTCCCGTCGCTTCCGCGAGGCCGGGCTGCCGGTCCTTTCCTGGACGGTCCGATCCGAAGCGGAGGCACGGCGTGCTCGTCGCTATTGCGATCAGATCACTTTCGAGGGTTTCCTGCCGCGATGACGAGAAAGACCACCGCGACGCTGACCGCGCGGGTGCTGGCCGGGATGGCGGAGGTTCCTGCCGTGACCTGGGACCGGCTGGCCAATCCGGCGGGCGAGCCCTTCAATCCCTTTGTCAGCCATGCCTTCCTCTTGGCGCTCGAGCAATCGGGATCGGCGACCGCCCGCACCGGCTGGCGGCCCTGCCATCTGCTGCTCGAGGATGCCGCCGGTCAGCCGCTCGGCGCCATGCCGTGCTATCTCAAGTCTCATAGCCGCGGCGAATATGTCTTCGACTGGGGCTGGGCCGATGCCATCGAGCGGGTCGGCGGACGATACTACCCCAAGCTCCAGGCATCGGTGCCGTTCACGCCGGTGACCGGTCCCCGCCTGCTCGTGCCGCCGGGCGACCAGCGTGACCTCCATCGCACCTTCCTCGCCGAGGCCTCGCTGTCGCTGGCCGGGGAGCTCGGCGCATCGTCGGTGCACATCACCTTCCTCCCCGGTCCCGAATGGTCGCTCCTCGGCACGGACCGCTGGCTCAGGCGCACCGACACCCAGTTCCACTGGCACAATCGCGGCTATGCCGATTTCGACGACTTCCTCAACGACCTCTCCTCCCGCAAGCGCAAGAACATCCGCAAGGAGCGCGATGTCGTCCGCCGGAGCGGTCTTTCCTTTCGCTGGCTGACCGGCGCCGAGATCGGCGAGAAGCACTGGGACGCCTTCTTCAGCTTCTATATGGACACCGGCTCGCGCAAATGGGGCTCGCCCTATCTCAACCGCCGGTTTTTCTCGATCATCGGCGAGACCATGCG
>JBKOZY010000032.1:0-2932 GCA_046726135.1 Pseudomonadota bacterium
GCGGCACATCGCTGGCGGGAGGCTATGGTGGCTATGGCTTTACGGTCATCGGTGTCCTCGTCCTGCAGGTTCTCAGCTCGTTCCTGATCGGCATCGGTCTCAAATATGAGTGGCAGCAATTCATCTTCGGTCTCCTGATTCTGCCGATGGTCGCCCTTTACGGACGCTCGCCTCATATCAGATCACAAGTATAGGGAGCTTGAATGTTCGGATCGATCATTCAGTCCAGCGACATCGTCGGAACATCCCTCGCAATTGCCACCATTGCGACGGTGACTTGCGCCGTCCTGATGTTCCTCGGCCTGACCTGGTCGAACGAGAGATGGCGCCTGCCGGTCGCATTGGCAGGGGCGGCTCTGCTGGCGGGGGCGCTTCAATATGTCGATGCTTCCCATGTCTGGCTCGCCACCCAGAAGATGACGTCGGCACATCGTTATGCCGCATGGTTCGTCGTTCTGCCCCTGCAGGTCGCCAGCGTCTATTTTCTGGCGAATGCGGTTGGCTTCGTCCCACCCGGAGTTTTCTGGCGGACCGTCGTCGCCGCATTCCTCATGGTCCTCTGCCGTTATCTCGGCGAAGTCGCCATCTTCAATCCGACGCTCGGTGTTCTGCTGTCCATCGCCTTCTGGCTCTACATTCTTGGCGAGATGTATTTCGGACGGATGAGCGATGTCATCCAGGCCGCCGATCGGCCGGTGAGGATCGGCTACTTCTGGATGAGACTCATCATGACCATAGGATGGGCAATCTACCCGATCCTCTATTTCGTCGATGTGGTGATCGGGGTCGGGCATGTGGCACCCGTCATCACCCTCTATACCGTCACCGACCTCGTCAATCTCATCGCACTGTCGCTAACAGTGCTCGCCGTCGCCGGGAAGGAGCAGTACCGACCATGAGCCCCTTCCCCATCATCCGGCGCGGCTGCAACTCTCGGAGGATATGCAAATGACCGGGATCGATGCAATTGCCGTCATCATTCTGCTGACGATACTGATCGCGATCGGCGTCTATTTGCTGCATTGGCTCTACCGCCACTCGTCCAAGGACCAGGCATTCGTCCGCACCGGTTCGGGCGGCGAAAAGGTCGTGATCGGCGGCGGCGCCTTGGTCATTCCGATCATTCACGACATCACGCTCGTGAACATGAATATAATTCCGGTGGAAGTTCGCCGCCTTGGCGAGGGTTCGCTCATCACCAAAAACAAGATGCGCGTCGATGTGATCGCCCAGTTTTTTGTGCGTGTCATACCGACCAGCGAGAAGGTTTCACTCGCCGCCAGAACATTTGGCAACCGCACCGGATCGCCGGATCAGATGAAGGATGTGGTCCAAAGCCGATTTGTCGATGCCATGGCAATCGTCGCCGCCTCGATGACCATGGAGGAGATCCATTCCCGCCGGATGGAGTTCATGGCCCAGGTCGCCGAGCTTGCAGCGCGCACACTCGCCTCGAACGGGCTGGAGCTCGAGAATGCCTCGCTGATCAACCTGAATCAGACCGACATTTCGGTGTTCAACGCGTCGAATGCCTTCGATGCCGAAGGTCTTACCCAGCTGACGCAACAAATCGAGGAGCGTCGAAAGTTACGCAACCGGATCGAGAACGACACCCGACTCGATATCAAGCTCAAGGATTATGAGACCGAGCAGCGTGCGATCGAGATCGATCGTGATCTCGAATATGCCCGAATCGACCAGTCGCGCGATATCGAAGCACGCCGTGCAGCGCAATTGGCGGCAATCGAGGAAGAACGATCCAGTTCAACGATCAGCATCAGCACTGCCAAGATCCGGGCCGATCAGGAAGCCGAGCGGATGCGCATCGGCAAGGACCGGCTCATCGACGCAGAGCGGATCAACAGCCAGACCGAGATCCGGCTCCTCGAAATCGATCGGCAGAAGGACAACGAGCTCCGCTCGATCGAATCGTCGAAATCGATCGACACGCAGCGCATTCTTTCGCGACAGGAAGTCGAGGCGCAGCGCATCGAGAACGAGCGCAAGGTCAAAGAGTTCGAAATCCGCTCGAAGCAGGACATATCGATCATCGAGGCGAGCGCGCAGGCAGCTGTCGACCGCAATCGTCTGGAAAGCGAGAGAGCAGTCGAGGAGAGCCGCATCGCCACCGCGCGAACGCTCGAATCGCTCGAGGTCGAGAAGGATCGAGAATTGCGCCTCATCAATGAGGCGGCCGCTGCCGAAAAGGAGAAGGCGGCAATCCTCAGAAGCTACGATGTCGATCTCGAGCGCATCCGGAAGAACGAGGAGGTCGCCAAACTGGAAATTGCCAAGAACGAGAAGGTAAAGCTCGCCGAGTCCAGCGCTTTGCGCAAGATCGAGGATGCCGCGATTCTCGTCAACCGCGAGCTCGACGAGCTCCGCATTGCCGCCCGCAAATTTGTCGAGGCATTCGAGATCGAGAGGAACAAGGAGATCGAGATCGTCGACAAGGAGCGGCTGATCGCCGTCATCAACAAATCCGTCGAGGAAGCCTTCGCCAAGACGGAAGAAGCCAAGGCCATGAAAGCTCTGGCGGCGGTCGAGGAAGAGGTCATTTCGGCACGCCAGGAGGAGGCGGCGAACCGCTCCAGGCGCATCGAGCTGATCGACGCGGCGGCAAAGACCGAGCGCGACGCCTTGCGGCTCGTTTCGCAGGCACGAGCCGAGAAGGAGGCGAGCGAGCAGCGTGCGTTGGCCGAGATCGCCCAGGCCAATGCGGCAGCAGTGCGATACGAGAAGGATGCCGAAGGCCAGACCCAGCTCAACGCCGCAGAGAACATGCGGTCGGATGCGGCGCGCCGGAGCGCGATCTACGAGAACCTGGTGCGGAACCTTCCCAACATCATACGAGAGACGGTCAAGCCGATGGAGAATATCGAGTCGATCAAGATACTCCAGGTCGACGGCGTGCCGGGTATCAACAGCCCCT
>JBKOZY010000033.1:0-1900 GCA_046726135.1 Pseudomonadota bacterium
GTGCTGCTCGCCGCCGCTTGGCGGGGAGAGGCGGTCGAAGACCTGGCAGAGGCCATGGCCGGCAGCAACGAGCGTCATCTCGAGACAATGCAGCAGGGAGCCGCATTCATTGCTGCAGCCCAGGCCTGGGCGCCTGGGTACCATCGGTCGACCTATTCGGTTGCCGTCGGCAAGATCGCATCGCGCCTCGCTATTCCGCTCGAATTGACGCTTACCGCCTATCTTTCAGCTTTCATCACCAATCTCGTGTCCTCCGCGCAGCGCCTTGTGCCCATCGGCCAGAGCGGGGCGGTGGCTATCCTGCATTCCTTCGAAGAGCGTATTCTGGCCACAGCCGCCAAGGCAGCGGTCTCCACCATCGACGACCTTGGATCAGCCACGATCATGTCCGAGATCGCCTCGATGCGACACGAGGCCCAGCCTTCCCGGATCTTCCGAACATGAGCCCGAATGGACCCTTGCGCGTCGGCATCGGGGGACCGGTCGGTTCCGGCAAGACCACACTGACTGAGATGCTCTGCCACGCCATGCGCCGCAGCTATTCTCTGGCGGTTGTCACCAATGATATCTACACCCGCGAGGATGCGCTGATCCTGGCGCGTGCCCAGGCCTTGCCGGAGGATCGCATCATCGGTGTCGAGACTGGAGGATGCCCGCACACGGCCATTCGCGAGGATGCCTCGCTCAACCTTGCGGCCATCGCCGAGCTCTGCCGTCGCCACCCCGATCTCGACGCCGTGTTCATCGAGTCCGGTGGTGACAATCTCGCAGCGACTTTTTCACCTGATCTCGCCGATCTGACCCTCTATGTGATCAGCGTCTGCCAGGGCGAGAAGATCCCCCGCAAGGGCGGACCTGCCATCACCCGCTCCGATCTCCTGATCATCAATAAGACCGACCTCGCTCCCCATGTCGGCGCTGACCTTGCCATCATGAATGCGGATGCCGAGCGGGTTCGCGGCGCACGGCCTTTCGTCTTCACCGATCTCCTGCGCCGCAAAGGTGTCGACGAGGTCATGCGATTCATCGAGCAGGCCGGCGGGCTGAAGGCCGCCTGACTGCCCAATCTCCCATCGAAAACATGCTGCACTGCATAATTGCGCATCAGCGCGGTCATGCGAAATCGAGGATTTGCGCCCTCCGCCATGATGGCATGCGCCTTGCTTATCGGTCCTGTTGCGAAATGTGCATAGGGAAGGGCCACAAGAGTCATGCGCAGCTCAAGAAGACGATTCCTCGAAATGGCGGGCCTGTCGCTCGCGACATTGTCGTTTGCCAAGGTTGGGACCGCAATTGCCGAAGGCGAGACCATCAAGATCGGCGTGCTTCATTCCTTGTCCGGGACCATGGCGATCTCGGAGACTACGCTCAAGGACGTGATGCTCCTGCTGATCGCCGAGCAGAATGGCAAGGGCGGACTTCTTGGCAAGAAACTGGAAGCCGTCGTGGTCGATCCGGCGTCCAACTGGCCGCTCTTCGCCGAGAAGGCGCGCGAGCTCATCTCCAAAGACAAGGTTGCCGCCACTTTCGGATGCTGGACCTCGGTTTCGCGCAAATCGGTGCTCCCGGTTTTCGAGGAGCTCGACGGCCTGCTGTTCTATCCGGTTCAGTATGAGGGCGAGGAGAGCTCGAAGAACGTCTTCTACACCGGCGCCGCACCCAATCAGCAGGCGATACCAGCCGTCGACTATCTCGCCAAGGAAGAGGGGGTCGAGCGCTGGGTGCTCGCCGGGACCGACTATGTCTACCCCCGCACCACCAACAAGATCCTCGAGGCCTATCTCAAATCGAAGGGTGTCAGCACCAACGACATCATGATCAACTATACGCCATTCGGCCATTCCGATTGGCAGACCATCGTCTCGGACATCAAGAAATTCGGCTCTGCCGGCAAGAAGAC
>JBKOZY010000034.1:0-12223 GCA_046726135.1 Pseudomonadota bacterium
ACCGGAATCGGCAGGGCCGGGGTGGCGGTGTTCCGGGCGAGCGGACCGGCGGCGGGCGCGGGGCTGGAAGAGCTGGCCGGGAGCTTGCCCGAACCGCGGCGTGCGAGTTTGCGGCGGATCCGCGATCCGCTGACCGGCGAAATCATCGACGAAGGCCTGGTGCTGTGGTTGCCGGGGCCCGCCAGTTTCACCGGCGAGGACATGGCGGAATATCACCTGCATGGCAGCCGCGCCGTGGCGGATGGGATGATCGGGGTGCTTGGCCGGCTGCCGGGCTACCGGCTGGCCGAGGCGGGCGAATTCACCCGCCGGGCGCTGGCCAATGGCCGGACCGACCTCGTTGCGGTGGAGGGCTTAAGCGACCTGCTGATGGCGACCAGCGCGGCGCAGCGGCGCCAAGCGCTGTTTCACATGGAAGGCGACGCCAGTCGGGTGTTCATGGAATGGCGGGGCGATCTCGTCTGGTGCCTGGCGCGTATCGAAGCGGCGATCGACTTTGCCGAGGAGGATCAGATCGGGGCCATGGCGTTGACCGGGGTGGCCGAGCGACTTGACCGGCTGGCCGGCTCTCTCGCAGCGGCGTTGGCGTCGGCCTCGGCTGGGGAGAGCCTGCGCGAGGGCTTTCGGGTGGTGATTGCCGGGCCGCCCAATGTCGGAAAGTCGTCTCTTCTCAATCGTCTGGCGGCCCGGGAGGCGGCGATCGTGACCGATATCCCGGGAACGACGCGCGATCCGATCGACGTGATGCTCGATCTCGAGGGGTTGCCGGTCGTTCTGACGGATACAGCGGGCTTGCGGGACTCGTCGATTGATCCAATCGAGCGGATCGGCATCGATCGGACCGTGGCACGCTCGCGCGAGGCGGATCTGGTGATCTGGCTTCAGGCGCCCGATGTCGAAACGACCTCGCGTCGTCCGCCATTCGATTCGGAGCCGTTATGGGTGTGGAACAAGGTCGATCTCGGTCCGATGCCGGGCGGGGCGCCGGTCGGGTCGGTGCCGGTCTCGGCGGCGACCGGGGAGGGGATCGATCGGCTGGTTGCGGCTCTCCGTCGGCGGTTGGCGGGGCGGCTCGGCGATGAGCCGGCCTTGATCACCCGGGCGCGACACCGCGACGCGGTGGCGACCTGCCATGCAGAGGTGGCGACGGCTGGCAAAATGATGACGACCAGCCGGCTGGAGCTGGTCGCCGAGCACCTGCGCCAAGCCGCCCGCGCCGTGGAACGGCTCCTCGGGCGCATCGACGCCGAGACCGTGCTCGAAACGGTGTTCCGGGAGTTCTGCGTCGGGAAATAGGCTTGTGCCTGCCCTGGCTGTTTCACGTGAAACGCCAGCGTTGAATCTCCTTCATCTTCGCTCTATGCGAGGAGGTCAAGCACCAGGATTCGGCTTTCCATGGTTTTCGATGTCATCGTCATTGGCGGCGGTCATGCGGGCTGCGAAGCGGCCTGTGCCGCGGCCCGATTCGGGGCCGTAACGGCCCTGGTCACCCATCGCTTTGCGACGGTCGGTGAGATGTCGTGCAACCCGGCCATAGGCGGGCTTGGCAAGGGCCATCTGGTGCGGGAGATCGATGCGCTTGACGGGATCATGGGGCGGGCTGCCGATCGCGCCGGCATTCAGTTTCGCCTTCTCAACCGGTCGAAGGGGCCGGCGGTGCAGGGGCCGCGGGCGCAGACCGACCGGAAGCTCTATCGTGAGGCTGTTCAGGCCCTGGTCCAGTCGACGCCGGGCCTGAGTATTGTCGAGGGAGCGGTGGCCGGGTTGATCATTCGCGACGGGCGCGTCGACGGGGTCACCCTCCAGGACGGGCGAGCACTGTCAGGCGGGCAGGTGGTGCTGACCACCGGGACCTTTCTCAATGGAATGATCCATGTCGGCACATCCACGACGCCGGGCGGGCGGGTCGGGGAGCCGGCCGCCATGGGCCTGAGCGAGACATTGGTCGGGGCGGGACTCGCCATCGGTCGCCTCAAGACCGGAACGCCGCCGCGACTCGACAGAAGCAGCATCAATTGGCCGGTCCTGGAGGTCCAGCCGGGCGACGATCCGCCGGAGCCGTTTTCTTTTCTCACCGCGACAATCACGACGCCGCAGGTCGCCTGCCATATTACCCGGACGAATGAGACGACGCATCGCATCATCCAGGACAATCTGCATTGCTCGGCGATTTATTCCGGGCAGATCCAGGGCACCGGGCCGCGCTATTGCCCATCGATCGAAGACAAGGTGGTGCGCTTTGCCGAGCGTCCATCGCATCAGATCTTTCTCGAGCCGGAAGGGCTCGACGACCCGACGATCTATCCCAATGGTATTTCGACCTCGCTGCCGGCGGCGGTTCAGCTCGAATTTCTGCGCAGCATCGAGGGGCTCGAGCGGGCGGAGATGCTGCGGCCCGGCTATGCCATCGAATATGACCATGTCGATCCGCGGGAGCTCAGGGCATCGCTCGAAACACGTCGAATTTCCGGGCTTTACCTGGCAGGTCAGATCAATGGCACCACCGGTTACGAGGAGGCTGCGGCACAGGGGCTGGTGGCGGGCGCCAATGCGGCGCGGGCAGCGGCGGGAGCGGCGCCGATCATCATCGATCGGTCCGAGGCCTATATCGGCGTGATGATCGATGATCTGATCAGCAACGGGGTCAGCGAGCCTTACCGCATGTTCACCTCACGGGCGGAATATCGGTTGCTGCTGAGAGCCGACAATGCCGATCAGAGGCTGACGCCGCTCGGCATTTCGGCCGGCATTGTCGGCCCGGAACGGGCGCAGGATCATGCCGCGCGGACCAAGCAGCTGTCTGAGGCGCGCAGGATGCTGGAGCAGCTCGCGCTCACGCCCAATGAGGCGGCGCGGCGTGGTCTCAATCTCAAGCTCGATGGCCAGCGTCGCAATGGCTTCATGCTGCTGGCCTCGGGTGCCGTCGGCTTCGATCGTTTGGCGGTGATCTGGCCGGAGCTCAGGGCAATCCCGTCCTTTGCCCGACGAAGGCTGGAAGCCGACGCGCTCTATGCCGGCTATGTGCCACGGCAGGAAGCCGAGATCGCGGCATTCCGGCGGGATCAGTCGCTGACCATTCCGGCCGATTTCGACTATATGGCGGTGAAGGGACTGTCGGTCGAGGCGCGCCAGAAGCTGAACCGGCTGCGGCCAGCGACGCTTGGACATGCGGCGCGGATCGATGGGGTCACGCCGGCAGCCCTCGGCCTGATTCTGGGGCTGGTGCGGAGGGCCTCCGGCGAGAGACACCGCGATGCCACCCTGGCGGACTGAGGCGACGCCTGAGGACATCGCCGGGGTCTTCGGTGTTTCACGTGAATCGCTCGACCGGCTCAAGGCCTATGTGGCGCTGCTGATCCATTGGCAGAGGCGCATCAATCTGATCGGCCCGGCGAGCCCGGCCGAGATATGGACCCGGCATGTGGCGGACAGTCTGCAATTGCTGCCGCTGATCGGCAGCAAGGCCGGGCGGCTGGTCGATCTCGGCAGCGGGGCAGGGTTTCCCGGCCTGGTCCTGTCAATGGTGTTGTCCGGTGAGGCGGGCAACAGCATCCATCTCATCGAGAGCAACGGAAAAAAGGTCGCTTTCCTGCGCCAGGCCGCGCGAATCACCAACAGTTCCGCTAGGATTCACCAAGGCCGGGTCGAGCAGATGGGCGCCGAGACGGTTGGCGGAGTGGCCGATGTCATCACCGCCCGAGGGCTGGCCGGGCTTGACGCGCTGGTGGCGATGGCCGCGTCTTTTGCCGGCCCGCACACGCGGGCGTTGTTTCACAAGGGCCAAGATGTGGACAGAGAATTGACCAAAACCACAAAATCTTGGAGAATCGAGGCGACGAAGCACCCGAGCCGGGTTGATTCATCGGGATGCATCGTGGAGATCAGGGGGTTCGAGGGTGCAAAGCGCAATTGACCGCAACCGCTCACGGCCGCGCGTGTTGGCGATCGCCAATCAGAAGGGCGGGGTCGGGAAGACCACCACAGCCATCAATCTCGGCACGGCGTTGGCGGCCGTCGGGGAGGAAGTGCTGATCGTCGATCTCGACCCGCAGGGCAATGCCTCGACCGGCCTCGGGGTGTCGCGTCAGGGCATGCGGTGGTCGACCTACCATGTGCTGATCGGCGAGACCGACCTTAAATCAATCATTGTCGAGTCGGGGATCCCCCGCCTGCATTGCGCGCCGTCGACCATGGACCTGCTGGGGGCCGAGCTCGAGCTTGCCGATTTCGACCGCAAGACGCACCGGCTCCACGACGCGATCGGCCAGTTGGCGGCGCTTGGTCATGTCTATAGCTATGTGCTGCTCGACTGCCCGCCGTCGCTCAATTTGCTGACGATCAATGCGCTGTCGGCGGCGGATGCGGTGCTGGTGCCGCTGCAATGCGAATTCTTCGCGCTGGAAGGACTGAGCCAGCTTCTCAAAACGGTGGAGCGGGTGCGGGCCAATCTCAATTCGCGTCTCGAAATCCAGGGCGTGGTGCTGACCATGTTCGACCGGCGGAACTCGCTGTCGGAGCAGGTGGCGCAGGATGTGCGCAGCGTGCTTGGCGAAAAGGTCTATGAAACGGTCATACCACGCAATGTCCGGATCTCGGAGGCGCCATCCTACGGCAAGCCGGTGCTACTGTATGATTCCGACTGCATGGGAAGTCAGGCCTATATCAAGCTGGCGTCGGAGGTGATCCGGCGGGAGCGCGATTTGCGGGCGGCGTGACGCGCGATCGTTTCGTCGGCAGAACGAAAGAGCTGAGGCAATGAACCAGCAACAGAAGCGGCGGCTAGGGCGAGGATTGGCGGCGCTGATCGGCGACGATGTCACCGAGGAGACGTTCGTCCAGGACATCCGGTCGCTGCGGCATTTGCCAATCGAGACGATCACGCCGAATCCAAACAATCCGCGGCGGACCTTCGATGAGGGGGCGCTCGACGAGCTGGCGCAGTCGATCCGCGAGAAGGGTCTGCTGCAGCCGCTGGTGGTGCGACCGCGGGCGGACGGGCACGGTCATGAGATCGTCGCCGGCGAACGACGGTGGCGGGCGGCTCAGCGCGCCGGCCTGCACGAGTTGCCGGTGCTGATCCGCGAGGTCAGCGATGCGGCGGCGCTGGAAATCGCGCTGGTCGAGAATGTCCAGCGCAGCGACCTCAATGCGCTGGAGGAGGCGCAGGCCTATGCCCAGCTGATCGAGCAATTCGCCTACACCCAGCAGCAGCTGGCGGAGGCCGTCGGCAAGAGCCGCAGCCATATCGCCAACACGCTTCGCCTGCTGCAGCTGCCGGACTCGGTGAGGGCGCAGCTCTTGCAGGGGCAGCTCACCGCCGGGCATGCCCGGACATTGGTGGCGGCGGCCGATGCGGAGGCGCTGGCCGACAGGATCGTCAAGTTCGGGCTTTCGGTCCGCGAGGCGGAGGAGCTGGCGCGGCAGCCACGGCAGGAGCGCCGGGCGGGACGGGAGCGGGCGGAGAAGGACGCCAATGTCCAGGCCCTCGAATCGGCGCTGTCCGAGGCACTGGGACTGGTGATCGAGGTCGATGATCGTGGGAGGGCCGGGGGCCGGGTGGTGATCCGCTACCGCACGCTCGAACAACTGGACGAGATTTGCAACCGGCTGGCGCGGCGGCCCGACGGGCCGCTCAGCTCTGTCGCCGCCCTTGAGTCTGGGCGCGACGGGCGAGCGCCAGAATCGTCCGCTCGGCGAGAGGGGTCTCGAGAGCCGGGCGCTGCCTGATCGCGGTCACCGCTGCATGCACCGTCGCAGCGGCACTCTGCAGCGCTGGGGCGTCCCATAGGCGAAGCTGGCGGCGGATGCTGGGCTGGCGCTGAAAGAACACCGGCGGGCGAGCGCTGCGCAGTGCCTGGTCGAGAGATCCGCCTCTGTCCATTTCGGATCGGAAACGATCGAGAGCAGCCAAGGCTTGAGACGCTGCCGAAAGGATTCGACCTCCGGCTTCGCCAGCGGCAGCAAGGCGGGCGAGGGCGCGTGCCGCGGCGGCGGTTTCACCCTCCAAGGCGCGGTCCAATGCCTCGTCGAGAGTCGCCGAGGCGGTGTCGCCGCACACGGCGTCGACATCGGCGACGTCGATCCTGCGCTTGCCATGGGCGAAGAGTGCGAGCTTCTCGAGCTCGCTGCGGGCCAGGCGACGGTCGGTGCCAAGCAGATCCTGGAGGTGATGGCGGGCATCGGCGGTGAGCTCGAGGCCGGGCTTGGACAGGATGGCGGTGATGAGGCTGTCATAGTCCTTGGCGATGTCGTCATAGAGGGCGACCGCCAGGGTCGAGGACGAGCGCTCGAAAAGCTGCCGGAGCTTATTGGATTTGGCGAGGGTGTCGGATTCGGCGACGACAAGGCCCGAGACCGGCTGGTCGAGCAGCGGCTCCAGCGCCTTGACGAGACCCTGCCCGGCATCGCGAATCCAGACGATGCGGCGGCCACCGAACATCGGGATGGCGGCGGTCTCGTCGGCCAGCAGGCCGGGATTGGCGATCAACGCCTGGTCGGCAATGATCACCGGGTTGAATGGATCGTCGGGTCGCACACCATTGGCCTCGATGACCTTGACGACGTGCTCGCGCACCGCGCCGAGATCGCCGCCATGGATCAGCAGGGCGCGGATGACGGGATCGCGCTCGCGCAGATAGCTTGCCAGGCGCTCGGCTTTCAGGACGGCCATTTGAGCATCATGCTCTAGAGAGAGGCGAGATAGGCGGCGATTCGGGTGCGGATGTCGGTGCCGACCTCGCGGGCGGCGCGTTCCTCGGCATTGGTCGCGGCCTGGACATTGGCAAGAGGCGAGGATACCCGATCATAAGAGACATAGGAAAAGGTCTTGCCGGAATAGACCGGCTTGCCGGTGCGGTTGTCGGAGAGCCGGAAAGTGACGTTCAACCGGTAAGTCTTGCGCAGCACGTCGGTGTTCGGCGCCTCGATCTCGTTGATCTCGCGCGCTTCCGGCTCGATCTCCAGCCGCCAGTTCGACACACCGCCCTGACCGGGGGGCACATCGGCGAGGAATTCGTTGCGGATCAACTGGCCGACGCGGGTCTTCTGCTGGTCGACGGCGACGCCGTTGAGCGCAGCGGTAAGCGGGGCCGTTCCCTCGCGCTCGCCATAAAGCGGCTGGAAACCGCAACCGGCCAGCACCAGAGCCACCGCAAGCGCGCCTGCAACTCTCCAATTCGACAAGGCTAGTCCCCGCTAGTCCGTGACGACGTTGGCGATCCTCCCCGGCACCACCACCACGCGCCGCACCGTTTTGTCCCCAACAGCGCGGCGCACATGATCCATCCGCAGCACCGCCGCTTCAATCTCTTCTGCGCTGGAGGCAACCGGAACCACGATCTCGTCGCGCCGCTTGCCGTTCACCTGGATGGCAATTGTCGCAGTTTCGCTCGCCAGAAGGGCGCGATCGGCCTCCGGCCAGGGTGATTCGGCGAGGAGCGCGGAATGGCCGAGCGCCTGCCAGCTTTCCTCGGCCAAATGCGGCATCATCGGGGCAAAGATCCGGACCAGGATCTCCACCGATTCGCGAATCACGGCGTCGAGACCGGGCTCGGCCGGCCGCTGCAGGGCGGCCTGGATGGCGTTGGCGAGCTCGTAGATGCGGGCAATGGCACGGTTGAAGCGCAGATGATCGAGATCATGGCCGACGGCATGAAGCGCCTGGTGAGCGGCGCGGCGCAGCGCCTGCGCTTCGGCGCCAAGCGGGGCCTTGGAGCGTGAACCCGGGCCGCGGGCCGTGGTCTCGCCGACCAGGCGCCAGATCCGCTGGACGAAGCGCCAGGAGCCCTCGACGCCCGACTCGGTCCATTCGATGTCGCGCTCGGGCGGGGTGTCGGACAGCATGAACCAGCGCGCCGTGTCGGCGCCGTAGCGCGCAATGATCTCCTCGGGGTCGATGACGTTCTTCTTCGACTTCGACATCTTCTCGGCGGGGCCGACCAGCAGCGCCTCGCCGGTCGCGGTGTCGAGGACGGTGCCGTCGTCGCGACCGGTGGTTTCGGCCGGCAGGATCCATTCGCCGACGGCGTTGCGGTAGGTCTGGTGGATCACCATGCCCTGGGTGAACAGGCTGCGGAACGGCTCGACGATCTCCATCTGGCCGGTGCGCTTCATGGCGCGCATGAAGAAGCGCGAATAGAGGAGATGGAGAATGGCATGCTCGATGCCGCCGATATACTGGTCGACCGGCATCCAGTAGCGGATCGCCTCCTGATCGACCGGCGCCGCGGCATGGGGAGCGCAGAAGCGGGCGAAGTACCAGGAGGAATCGACGAAGGTGTCGAAAGTGTCGGTCTCGCGCTCGGCAGGACCGCCGCATTGCGGGCAGGACACGTGCTTCCAAGTCGGATGACGGTCGAGCGGGTTGCCCGGCTCGTCGAAGGTGACATCCTCCGGCAGGGTGACAGGCAGGTCGGCCTTGGGAACAGGCAAGGCGCCGCAGCGCGGGCAGTGGATCACCGGAATCGGGCAACCCCAGTAGCGCTGGCGCGACACGCCCCAGTCGCGCAGGCGGTAGTTCACGGTGCGCTCGCCGATGCCCATCGCCTCGGCGCGGGCGGCGATCGCCTCCTTGGCTTCCGGCACCGTCATGCCGTTGAGGAAGTCGGAATTGATCATCACCGTGTCGGCGCCTTCGGAATCGAGGAAGGCGGTATCGCCGATCCCGGCCGCGGCCGGGTCGCTGCCGGCGCGGGCGACCACCGGTATGACCGGCAGGCCATACTTGCGGGCGAAATCGAGGTCGCGCTGGTCATGGGCCGGGCAGCCGAAGATCGCACCCTCGCCGTAGCCCATCAGCACGAAATTGGCGGCATAGACCGGGAGCAGCACGCCGGGACGGAAGGGATGGACGGCAAAGAGCTTGAGCGGCAGACCCTTCTTCTCGGCGCGCTCGATCGCCTCCTCGCTGGTGCCGAGGGAGGCGCATTCGCGGCGGAACTGGGCAACCTCCGGCGACAGCTCGGCCTGCTGGCGAGTCAGCGGGTGATCGGCCGAGAGGGCGCAGAAGGTGGCGCCGAAGATGGTGTCGTGACGGGTGGTGTAGACGACGAGCTTGTCGGGAAGCGGTCGCCCCTCGCTGTCGAGGAGGTCGAAGCTGAAGCGCAGACCCTCGGAGCGGCCAATCCAGTTGCGCTGCATCAAGCGGACCTTGTCCGGCCAGCCGGTCAGGCCATCGAGGGCATCGAGAAGCTCGCGCGAATAGTCGGTGATCTTGAGGAACCACTGGGCCAGCTCGCGCTTCTCGACCAGCGCACCGGAGCGCCAGCCGCGACCTTCGATGACCTGCTCATTGGCGAGCACCGTCCGGTCGACCGGGTCCCAATTGACCAAGGCGGTGCGGCGTTCGACCAGGCCGGCGGCCATGAAGTCGACAAACATGGCCTGCTCGTGCCGGTAATAATCGGGGTCGCAGGTGGCGATCTCGCGGCTCCAGTCGATCGACAAGCCCATGGATTTGAGCTGCCGGCGCATGGCGGCGATGTTGTCGTAGGTCCAGCTGCGGGGATGGATGCCGCGCTCAATAGCGGCGTTCTCCGCCGGCATGCCGAAGGCGTCCCAACCCATCGGATGGAGCACGTTCAAGCCCTTGGCGCGCATGTAGCGGGCAAGCACATCGCCCATGGCGTAGTTGCGGACATGGCCCATGTGGATGCGGCCCGAGGGGTAGGGAAACATCTCGAGCACGTAATATTTCGGACGCTCCGGGTCCTCGGCGGCACGGAACGAGCCGCGATTCTGCCAGACAGCCTGCCATTTCGGCTCGGCCTCACCGGGATTGTAGCGTTCGGTGGTCATCAGCGGTGGAGTACCAGCACTTGTGCTGACGGGCAAGCTCGGTCAATCCTCTCGGCGCATGAGCGGTCTCGATGATGTGCGGGCAAGGATTGCCGCGGCGGCAGAAAGCGCCGGGCGGGAGGCTTCCTCCGTCACCCTGGTGGCGGTGAGCAAGACTTTCGGTCCAGACGCCATCGCGCCGGTCATTGCCGCCGGCCAGCGGGTGTTCGGGGAGAACCGGGTTCAGGAAGCCAAGGGCAAATGGCCGGCGCTCAGGGCCAGCCATCGCGATCTCGAGCTGCATCTGGTCGGACCGCTGCAGACCAACAAGGTCGGCGATGCGGTGGCGCTGTTCGATGTCATCGAGACGATCGACCGCGAGAAGCTGGCGCGGGCGGTGGCCAAGGAGATGGAACGTCAGCAGCGCCGCCCAAGGCTGTTCATTCAGGTCAATACCGGCGAGGAGCCACAGAAGTCAGGCGTCAGCGTCGCCGATACCGATGCTCTGGTGGCGCTCTGTCGATCGGAGCTCGCCCTTGCCATCGAGGGACTGATGTGCGTGCCGCCGATCGAGGACGAGCCGGCGCTTCATTTCGCCTTGCTGCGCAAGATCGCGGAGCGCAACGGGCTCAGGGGGCTGAGCATGGGGATGAGCAGCGATTTCGAGACGGCAATCGCCTTCGGGGCGACCCATGTGCGGGTCGGCTCGGCAATCTTCGGCAGCCGCGGTCGACAGGGCTAAAGAGACGACGCGCGGACGGACGGCAGCTTTCCCTGCGGGACATCGCGCAGCGCCGACTCCGCCATGCGGCCAAAGACCAACCCAAGGGTTGCCCAGAGCGTCGCCTGAATGGCGAGCGAGGCCTCGCGAAACTCCGCGAGCACAGCGGCAGGGAAATTCGCGGGAACCTCATCGAGCGCCGGCATCAGCATTCCGGCGATGATCACCAGGCCGATAAAGACGGCGCCGCCGATCAATGTCGCGTCCCACGCACCGCGCGTTGCAGCCGATGCCTTGGCGATCATCACGGCGACAATCATCGCGGCAACGGCAATGGCAATCATGGCGAAGAACAGCTGGGTGCGATAGGCGATGGTGTGGTCGATGCCGACAGCTGGCGGATTGGCCGGATATTTGATGGTCGGAACGAAATAGACGGTCAGGAAGGCGGCGACTGCAAGAAGCAGCGCAGTGGTCCGCGCGTCCCATGGACCGACGCGGCCATAAACGACTCCAAATACGATGGCGAAGAGACCACCCAATGCCGCGCCATAGACCGCGGTGGCGGTGAGAAGGCCGATGCCGCGCTGGGTGTCGCGGCTCACCGATTCCTCGGCGGCGCGGTGGTCATGCCCGGTCGCGGCGGTCGTGCCGTGCTGATGGCCGGCCTCGCTGTCGCCGGCATGACCGGCAGTCATCTGCTCCTCATAGGCGATGGCGCGGTCGAGCTGAGGCTCACCGAGCACACGCGCCACACCGAAGGACAGAAGACCGGCGAGCACGCCCACGAGCATGCCGCGGATCAGCAAAACCCGCATCATTGGCGCCGCCCTTTTGGATCAGTGGCAGGGAAAGCCGAGAAGATGGCGGCCGTCATGCACGAATTCGTGGATGTCGGTGCCGGAGAAGAGCGCGGTCGCACCCTGCTCGGTGGCGATGAAATAGATCGCGATGAGGCAGAGCAGCCCGGCGAAGATGGCCCAGGGCGACAATTCCCGGAGCGGAATCGCGATCCCCTGCGAGGGGAAGGTGGCAGTTGCGTGGTTCACGGTTCAAACTCCTTCGGGATGACGCGTCCCGGCGCCTTGGTCTTCGATCACCTGACAAGACCTGACTTGCGGAAGAACCGCTCACAGTGGCGCGACCGTGCCGGACTTGCACCGGCTTCCTGCCTTGGCGACGATCAGCGATCTTAGGAAAGGCCAAGGGAGGTGTCAAATGATCGCGGTGCGGGTGACCCTGATCGCAACGGCGACGACGCGCAACCAGCGGCCGGCGGAATTTCCTGCCGATGGACCGTTGGACGCCGCCGGCGAAAGGCTTGCCAGACGATCGGCATCGCGGGTCCGGGGCGCCGAGCGGGTGCTGATCAGCCCGACGGTCGCGGCACGGCAGACGGCGGAAGCGCTCGGTCTCACGGGCACCGTCGCGCCGGCGCTGGCCGATTGCGATTACGGACGCTGGGCCGGCACGTCGTTCGAAGCGATTGCAGCGGCCGAACCGGAGGCGATCGCCGCCTGGCTTGGCGACGACACGGTTGCTCCGCATGGCGGCGAAAGCCACCACCGGCTCAAGGCGCGGGTCGGGGCCTTCCTCGATCATGTCGGGGCGACGCTCAGGGGTCACACGATCGTGGTGACGCAGCCGGCGGTGATCCGCGCCGCCATCGTGCATGCGATTGCCGGAACGCCGCAGTCGTTCTGGCGCATCGACATCGCGCCACTATCC